>JBBDHW010000054.1 GCA_040880805.1 Acidimicrobiia bacterium
AGCTGTCGGCGCCCGTGCTGCTCGAGTCGCCCACGGTGGCAGGCCTCGCACCTCGCCTCGTGAGTCAACGCGAGCGGAGCGCGCCCACCGTGGTGCAGCTCCGCACCGGCTCTCCGCTCGGGCACGGAGCCGACGCCGGAACTCCCTTCTTCTGCGTCGCCGGCGGTGGCTCGCCCGCGACATCGCTCCGAGCGCTCGCCGAGCTCATCGAGGATCGCCCCTGTTACGGCATCCAGGCACGCGGGCTCGAGGAGCGCGCGCTGCCGGACCGCAGCGTCGAAGCGTGCGCGCGCCGCTACCTCGCCGAGATCCGCGCCATCCAGCTTTCGGGGCCGTATCTCATCGGTGGGTTCTCGTTCGGCGGGCTGGTCGCGTTCGAGATGGCCTGCCAGCTGCAGGCTGCGGGTGAGCAGATCACGCTGCTTGCGATCATCGACACGACCGCGCCCGGCCGGAGGCCGAACGCCGCTGCGCGCCGAGCCGAGCGGCTCGAAGGAACCTCGCTCGCAGCCAAGCTCCGCAAGGTGCCGCGAGCGATCACCGGACGCGCGCAGTTGAGCTTCGAGCTCGCGAGTGCGGGGCTCCTCCGCCGTCGCCTCCGTCAGTACCGAGTGTTCTTCCTGCTCTCGCGACGCGCGGGGGAGCGATATCGGCCGTCGGCGCGCTTCGACGGCCCTGCGCTCGTCGTTCACGCGAGCATCCGCGACGCCGACGAGCCCCACCTCGAGGAACCTGATCTCGGCTGGGGGCCGTTCCTGCGCGGCCGGGTAACGACGACCGAGGTCACCGGTGATCACCTCGGGATCATGCGCCGACCCCACGTCGCGACGCTCGGTCGGGAGCTTGGTCGCGCGCTCGACGACCACGGGGCCGGGAGTTGACGGTGGAAGCGCCGCGGCACGTCATCGAGACTGCGCCGTGGCAGCGCACCGTCATGTTTCCCGAACGCCGGGATCGGTCGCTGCGGGGGGCGCTACGTACCCTCGCCGACACGATTCCCGACGAAGTGGCGCTCCGGGAAGACGACCGAACGGTCACCTACGCGGAACTGGCGTGGATGACGGACGCAGTTGCGCATGCAGTGTACGAACCCGTCGGCTCCGGGCCGGTGACCGTGATCGTCGGTCACGGGATCAACGCCGTGGTGATGACCTACGGCGTGATCGCGGCGGGCCAGACGATGGTGCCGCTCGACGGAGAGGATCCCGTCGACCGGCTCGCGCTCGTGCACCGCGAGACCGGCGCGAGCGTCACCGTCACCGATCGTGCCCACCTCGAGACCGCGAAGTCGGCGATTGGCGGGCCGCTCATCGTGCTCGAGGACGTGCTCGCTCGCGGTCAGCAATCCTCGGCGCTGCCAGACCCCGATCCCTACGACCTGGCGTTGGTGCTGTTCACGTCGGGCTCGACCGGAACCCCAAAGGGTGTGATGCGCGACCACGCGACGATCCTGCAACACGGAATGTCGTCGACATACATGAACGGGATCGTCCCCGGCGATGCGATCTCCTTCATCGGTTCGTTCGCGTTCATCGGTGCGTACAGGTCCTCGCTCGGCGTGCTGCTCGGCGGCGCGACGCTCTGCATGCACGACTACCGGACCGATGGCCTCCGGAACCTCCCCGACTGGGTAGTCGCCAACCGCATCGCGGTGATGCAGTTCGCGCCCTCGGTACTGCGCGCGCTGACCGACGCGGCCACCGCGAGCGGCGCGCCCCGTATGGACTGCGTCCGCCTCGTCACACTCGGCGGTGAGGCGCTCTACGGGCGCGACATTCTTCGCGCGCGGCCGATCTTCGGACCCAACACGGTGTTTTGCAATCGCTTCGGTTCCAGCGAGACCGCTTTGATAGCTGGCTGGACCATCCCCCTCGACATCGATCTCGACGAAGACAGCACCCTGCCGATCGGTGAGCCGGAGCCCTGGACCGAGTTGCGGATCGTGGACGAGGACGGGCAACCGGTGGCAGATGGCGAGCCGGGCTTGGCCGACGCGATCAGCGATCACGCTTCGCTCGGCTACTGGCGTGATCCGGAGCTCACCGCCCAGAGGTTCTGGACCCTCCCTGACGGCCGGCGCGGCTTCCATACCAGCGACCGCGTCCGCATGCGTCCCGACGGTCTCCTCGAGCATCTTGGGCGCGCCGACGACCGCGTGAAGGTCCGCGGCGCGATGGTCAGTCCGAGCGAGGTCGAGCGCTTGCTCGTGCGACTTCACGATGTCGTGCACGCCGCGGTGGTACCGGCGCCCGCGCGCGACGGTGGCACGCGCCTCGTCGGGTACGTCGTCCCCGAGGTCGGTGCAACACCGAGCGCGTGGCAGCTCCGACGCGACCTCGCGGGAGGGATGCCGACGACGATGGTGCCCAGCGCGATCGTGCTGCTCGACGAATTGCCGCGAACCCCACGCGGCAAGGTCGATCGCCGTGGACTTCGTCCGCCGCCCGACATCGCGCGCCGTCCGTACCGCGCGCCGGTCGGCCGTGAGCAGATCCTCGCCGACCTGCTGGGCAGTGTGCTCGCGGTGGAGCACGTGGGGCTCGACGACGACTTCTTCGACCTCGGCGGCGACTCGCTCGCCGCGATCGAGCTCATGTCCGCGATCGACGAGCAGTTCGGGATCGACCTACCGCCGTCGACGTTGCTCGAGGCGCCGACCACTGCCGAGCTCGCGCCCCTGCTCAACCATCGGCGCGCGCGCGGCTCCTCCACGGTGGTCGCGCTCCAGACCGGTCCTCCGTTCGGGCCCAGAGCCGGCACCGGCACCAGGACGCCCTTCTTCTGCGTCGCGGGTGCCGGTTCACCCGCGACGTCGTTGCGCGCGCTCGCGCACGCGCTTCCCGGCGATCGCCCGTGCTACGGCATCCAAGCGCGCGGACTCGAGGAACGTGCGCGCCCCGATCGGAGCGTCGAGGCGTGCGCGCGCCGGTACCTGGCCGACCTGCGCGCGGTCCAGCCCAGCGGGCCGTATCTACTCGGGGGACACTCGTTCGGCGGGCTCGTCGCATTCGAGATGGCGTGCCGGCTCGAGGCGGCCGGCGAGCAGGTCGCGCTGCTGACGATGCTCGACGCCCTCCCGCCGGGCTCCCGCCCTCCGATCCCTTCTGTCACCGAACGCTTGCAACGCCCCCGCGAGGAGAAGACCCGCGCTCTGCGCGTGCAGGAGCTCGCCAAGTCGGCGATGGGTCACGCGCAGGTGGAAGTCGAGCTCGCGTGGGCAGGATTGGTCCCGCGGCGGCTTCGGCAGTACCGCGTGTTCTTCCTGCTTGCGCGTCGGATGACGCGCAAGCATCGAACGCAGTCGACCTTCACCGGACCGATGCTGCTCGTCCACGCCACGGTCCCCGACCCCAACCTGCCGAGCCTCGGTTCCCCCAGCTCGGCATGGGCACCGTTCGTCCGCGGACCGATCACTTCGATCGCGATCGCAGGGACGCACACCGGAATCATGCGCCGTCCGCACGTCGCCGAGCTGGCGAGCACGATCGACGCCGCGCTCGACGCTGCCGACCACGCCCAACCCTCAACAACCTTCGGCGCCGCGCATCCGCTCGCGTCAACGTAGGCTCACGCGTGTGACGGAGAGCACACTCGAGTACCCGCCGTTCGAGTATCGGCCGTTCGGGCGCGACACGTGGCGTGATCCGTACCCGCTCTACCGCCGCCTGCGCGACGAGGACCCCGTGCACCGGACGTCTCGCGGCTACTGGGTGCTCACGCGGTTCCAGCACGTGTTCGACGCCGCGCGCGACACCGGCACGTTCTCGTCCGCGCACGGGCTCACCTTCGACGACGAGGGCGCCAACCTCGGTGTTCAGACGATGGTGTTCATGGACCCGCCCGACCACACGCGGTACCGGCGGCTCGTGAGCCGTGGCTTCACGCCGCGCAACGTCGCAGCGCTCGAACCCGCGCTGCGCGCGCAGGTGCGCTCTCACGTGCAGGCGCTGCGGGAGGGCAGGCGCGGCGACTTCATTACCGGCCTGGCGCGTCCGATCCCGAGCTGGGTGGTGGCGCATTACCTCGGCGTACCCGAGGAAGATCGCTTCCGCTTCGACGAGTGGACCCAGGCGATCGTGCAGGCGAGCTACGACGCGGGCATGACCGCGGCCACCGCCGTCGCCGACCTGTCCGCCTACTTCATGGGACTGATCGAGGTGAAGCGCCGCTCGCCGGCCGACGACGTCGTGTCCGACCTGATCCGCGCCGACAACGAGGGGCACGGCATCGGGCTCGAGGGAATCCTCGGCATGGCGTTCGTGATGATCGCCGGCGGCAACGACACCACCACCGGGCTGCTCGGCGGCGCTGCCGAGCTGCTCACCACCTATCCCGACCAGCGGCAGCGCCTGCTCGATGACCCGTCGTTGATCCCGAACGCGGTCGACGAGCTGCTCCGGCTCACATCACCGGTGCAAGGGTTGTGCCGCGTGGTATTGCGCGACGCGGAGATCGACGGCACCGCGATCGCTTCGGGCGACCGGGTGCTGCTGTGTTACGCGTCGGCCAACCGCGACGAGCGCGAGTTCGGTGACGACGCGGCAGAGCTCGACGTCGGTCGTTCGATCGAGCGGTTCGTCGCGTTCAGCGTTGGCTCGCATTTCTGTCTCGGCGCTGCCGCGACCCGGTTACAGGGAAGCGTCGTACTCGAAGAGCTGCTGCGCGCGTGCCCCGCCTTTACTGTCGACGCCGACGCGGGTGTGTTCGCCGACGGTGGCTTCACCCGTCGCTACGAGTCGCTGCCGTTCGATGCCGGCGCGCCGTAGCCATACCGAATCGCTGAGATCGGTTCAGATGGGCCAGGAAAGCATCAGGTCCTTGACCGACCGGAGGCCGGGGGGATACACGAGCTCTTCGTGGCCGGGCTTCAACCCGTACACCGGGATGCGGCGGTGCCACTCGCGCAGCGTGAGGCGCAGCTCGCGGCGGGCGAGGTGCGAACCGAGGCACCGGTGGATGCCGGCGCCGAAGGCGATATGCGGGTTCGATTCCCGGTCGAAACGCACCTCGAACCCGTCGGGGAACTCGGCAGGGTCGACGTTGGCCGTGCCGTAGCCGGGGAGCACCATCGTGCCCGCCTCGATCGCGAAACCGCACACCTCGGTGTCCTTCAGCGCCTTCCGCGGTACGCCGCCGGGGACGGGCGTCTCCCACCGGAGGAGCTCCTCGACCGCGTTCGGGATGATCGACGCGTCGTCGACGATCAGCTGTCGCTGCTCGGGATGCTGGGCCAGGTACGCGAAGAAGCACGTGAGCGAGTCGCTCACGGTGTCGAGGCCGGCGATGAGGAAGAGGAAGCAGATGTCGAGGATGTCCTCGCGGGTGAGCCGGTCGCCGTCGACGTCGGCCTGCAGGAAGTGGGTGAGGATGTCGTCCTGCGGGTTCCGCTCGCGGTCGTCGAGGAACTGCCCGAAGTACTCGTAGATCTCCTTGCCGGTCTCCTTCTGCTTGGCGAGCATCTCCTCGAGGGTGAGGTCGACGCCGGCGACGCGCAGGATGCCGTCACGGAGCCGCAGGAACGTGTCGAGCTCTTCCCACGGCAGGCCCATCAAACCGAGGAACACGGCCGAAGGGAACAGCTCCGCGAACTCGTCGGTGAAGTTGCACTCGCCGCGGTCGATGAACTTGTCGATGAAGTAGTTGATCCGCTGCGTGAGATCGGCCTCGGCTGCGTCCATTACCTTCGGGGCGAACAGCGGGTCGAGCAGCTTCCGGAACTTCGAATGCTCGGGCGGATCGATCTGCAACGGGATCATCGGGCGGATGTTGCCGAGCTCCATGGTGCCGGCACTGGAGAAGTTCTGCCGGTCGCCGAGCACCGTGACCACGGCCTCGCGACTGACGGCCTGGACGAAGCCCGGGAACGGACACGAGATCCCGCCACTCTCCTCGAGCAACTGGAGGTAGCCGGGCTGCGGCCCCGACCGGTCGGCGGCCGACATCATCTCGTTTCGATACAGACCGACCATTGTCGCGGTCTCGTCGCTCATCGGGTCGGTCGCCTCGTCAGTCATCGGCCCCCACTCCTCAACATCACTCGATCCATTCCGGGTGCCCAGGATACGGGCACTCGGCGGTACCGTCGCACCCGCTGGACTGCAGGTTCGGACGGGCGGGAGACCGTGCAAGACGACGAGTGCTCTCGAGCGCGGCGACCGGATACACGCGAGCGAGTGAGGTGCTCCGGTGAGCCCCGTTCGGGCTCACCGCTATCGTGACCGCCATGAATCGCTGGGGCCGAGCGGCGCGGTCCCTCGTCCGGCGCCCCCAGCTCTTCGGCCGGCTCGGGCTCTACGCAGGCAACGACGACAGCGCGGGAGTCGCCTGGGCGCTCCGGCGACTCCTCAGTCCGGCGAGTCGGCACCGGCTTGCAGCAACGCTGCTGTTCGACGCCACGGTCATCATGGACTTCGAGGCCGGCGGGTTCCGCTGGCTGGTCCCGACCGGCGACGAGATCACCGCGGAGCTGCTGGCCCACGGCGAATACTCCGCGACCGCGGTCCGTTCCCTCACGCGATGGGTCCGGGCCCACCCGCGCACACGCGGTTCGCTCGTGATCGAGGTCGGCGCCAACGTCGGCACGAGCACATTGCCGCTCACGCGGGAGGGTTGGAACGTGCTCGCCATCGAGCCGGTGCCCACCACCTTCTCGTTCCTCGAGACAAACGTCGAACGCAACGGTCTCTCGGATCAGGTCACCTGCGTGCAGGCCGCGGTCGCCGAGCACGACGGAGAGGTCTTGATGCAGGTCTCACGCGCCCACGGCGCGAGCCGTGTCGTGGACCACGGGCCCGGCGCCATCCCAGTCCCCGCTCGGCGTCTCGACGGTTTGCTCGCAAGCTGCGGCGTGCCCGAGACGGACGTCGCGTTCGTTTGGTGCGACGCGGAGGGGAGCGAGGCGGCGGTCGTCGCGAGCGGAATGGCACTGTGGGCGGCCGGTGTTCCGCTGTACGCCGAGATCGACTCGACGACCGACGCCGCGGCCGTCCAGCACGTCTTCTCACATTTCGTCGTCGCACACGATGAGATGCCGTACACCGCCGTCGCTCGACCCGTCGGCGAGCTCGCCGAGCACATCTCCCGCCTCGAGCGCCAGGACAACGTGTTGCTCCTCCCCGCCGGCTGAAGGGGGCTCCTCTCCGCGACGCGACAGCGCTGGCGAGTTCCCGTCCGCAGATAACACCAGACGGCCCGGCGCCGGGCTCGAGTCTTCAGTCGGCGGCGTCGATCGGATTGGCGACGTGCAAGCCGCGACGACCGGCGGCGCCGCACAGATCCGAGTCCGCGCTGGTCAGCAGATCTGCACCGAGCTGCAGCGCCGCGGCGAGGTGGATCGCGTCGTACCCGCGGAGACCCTCCTGCTCCGCGAGATCCCCGGCCGCGTCCACGAGTTCTGCTGTGATTTCCACAATCGTGAACTGCTGCCACAGGCCCGCGAGCTCGGTTGTCGTGCGTCGCACTTGCGCGCGAGAGAGTCGCCCTCCGCGATCGGCGGCCGCCAGCGCGGCGCGCGCCTCGACGTGCAAGACGCGGGCAGCGGCAACGACGTCAGCGCTGTCCCAGATGACGGCGGCGCTCGCTGACCCCGGTTCTTCGATCAGCAACTTCAGCAGCGTCGAGGTATCGACGTACGTGATCACCGCCGCTGTTCACGCACCAGATCACTGATCGTCGTTGTGGCACGGACACGACGCGCCGGTCGGTGTCGCGTGCTGTCCTTGGGTGCCTGTACGACACCCGCCGCAACGAGCGCGGCCAAGCGATCAGTGCCCACATCTATTGACGTGAGCCGAGCCACCGGGCGGCCGTGATCCGTCACCACGACCTGATCACCAGCACGCACTCTCTCGAGATAGCGGCTCAAGTTGTTCTTCAACTCCCTCACCCCGACCTCGACCGACACACCACTTGTAGCTACCGTCATGCATTAAGTGTAGCCACAATCCGAGCGGATACACGAGCTGGCCTCGAGCAAGTGACGGGCGATCCGACGACGGGCCTTCGTAGACGCCATCCGTGATACATCGGCTTTCCAACGAGCGAGGCTCCGCTGGAAGCCGAAGTGGAGACGATGGGACTCGAACCCACGACCCCCTGCTTGCAAAGCAGGTGCTCTAGCCGGACTGAGCTACGTCCCCAGAAGACCCGCAAGCGTAGCGCCGGCAGTGTGCAAGTTCAGCCGTCCTTACCGCGGTCATCGAGCGTCGCCGCCACCCGCTTCGGTGCCTTGCGCAGCCATGCCTCCATGATCAGCTCGCGCACGCGCGCAGGTTTCGCGCCCTCGAGGTCGACCCGCAGGCACAGGCTTTTCCCGGTCCACCACTCCTCGAACGCGTCTGGATCCTCGGCGACACATGCCCTCGTCTCGTCGTCATCGACGGCGAGGTGGAGGGAGCGCTCATCGGGCGTGGCGGACGCGAACCGCTTGCCGCGCACTTTGAACGACGTCCAGTCATCGTGCGGTTCGTCGGCCGACTCGGGAAGAAACCGAACGAGCTTCGTGACGGAGTCGAGCCTCACGACCCTGACCCGTCACCGAGGGTGTGCGGGATCCATTCTTGGGGATCGACGTCGGCGACGGACTGCGTGAACGTCCAGGCGTGACGGCCGACGTCGCGCGCCGAGTACTGCCGCTCACCGAATCCGTAGGTCTCCACTGGCAGCAGGATCTCGGCCCCGCAGCCCATCGCGTGGTCGTGATGCCGGTCGACGTCCTCGACCTGCACCATCAGGGTGTGGCTGAGCTCGTCGGGGCGGGGCGCCCGGAACGTCAAGCGCTCAGCCGTTCCATGACCAGTTCGCGGGCCGCGTACGAAGATCGAACCGCCACCCACGTCGAGCTGCGCGGTGAAGTCATCGGGTGGTCCCCAGCGAAGACGCTCGCTGAAGCCGAAGACCTCGCAGAGCCACTCGACCGCCGCGGCGACGTCGTCGTACACGAGGCTCGGCACGATCGGCCCGGGCGGTGCCGACCGGTTCTCGATCACGGTTCCCCCGTTGCGTCCCGATCGGCAGGACGTGCGCCGGTCGCCAAAGCCGCCGCGGCGCGCGCGTGTTCGTCGACGTGGCCTCGCACCACGTCGAGGCTCGCGGCCCAGAAGGCGCCGTCGTGTACGTCGACGCCGAACCGTGCCGCGAGCGCGGCCGCGTCGGCCATCCCCGTCGCGGACAACAGCGCGTCGTATCCGTTGCGGAAGCGTTCGGGATCGTCGACGTAGCGCGCGTAGAGACCGATGCCGAAGAGGAGCCCGAAGGTATACGGCCAGTTGTAGAACGGCGTGAAATAGTGCGGCTTCACCGCCCACATGTACGCATGACGAGCGTCCGGGTCGAGGCCGTCGCCGTACGCACACTCCTGCGCGTCGAGCATCGTGGTGCACAGTTCCGACACCGAGAGGGCAGTGCGTTGCCGGCGCCGGCACAGCTCGCTCTCGAAGAGGAACCGGCTGTGGATGTCGACGACGACCTGCGTGGCCCCGACGAGGTACGTGTCGAGCAGCGCCAACCGCTCGGTCACGTCGGTCGTGTGGGCGAGTGCAGTCTCGAAGAGCAGCGTCTCGCAGAAGATCGACGCGGTCTCCGCGAGCGCCATCGGCGTGGTGCGTTGGATGGGCGTGCGGTCGGCGAGCGCGACGTTGTGGTACGCGTGACCCAGCTCGTGCGCGAGCGTCGACACCGAGTCGTGACTGCCGTCGAAGTTCATCATCACGCGACTGACATCGTCACCCACCGACATGCAGTACGCGCCGCCGCGCTTGCCGTCGCGGATCTCGGCGTCGACCCACCGCTCCGAGAACGCGCGTTGCGCCAGTGCCGCGAGCTGCGGCGAGTAGCCATCGAACGCGGCGTGAACCAACTCGGTCGCCCGGGGCCATGCGACCTCCCCCGCGTCACCGAGCGGTGCGAACAGATCCCACCACGGGAGCCCGCCGTCGTGGCCGAGCACACGTGCCTTGGTGCGCAGGTAGCCGCGAAAGCTCGGGAGCGAGGCGACAACGGCTTCCGTCATCGCGTCGAGCGTGCTGCGGTCGACATTGTTGAACCTGAGCGCAGGCTCGAGATCGTCGGCGTACTCGCGGCGCTTGTTCAGCACCGCCAGCGCTCCCTTGGCGCCGTTGAGCGCCGCCGCGAGCGGCACCGCAGCACTCTCCCACGCGGCCAGTTCGCCCTCGTACGCGGCGCGCCGGCGTGCCCCGTCGGGATGCGTCGCGAGCCCTCGGGCCAAGGCCATGGGCGCCCGTTCGACCGTGCCGCCAGGCACTGCGATCTCGACGACGAGCTGCGAGGACACATCGCCATGCAGCCGTTGCCACGCGAGCACGCCCGACGGCCCGAGCTCTGCGGCGAGCGATTCCTCCGCCTCGCCCATCTGGAACTGCGCGTCGGCGGCCGCTTTCTCGAGCGCGAACACATGATCGGCCGCCGCGTCGCCGCCGGCCGCAAGTTGCTCGACGCCGAGCGCTGCCAGCCACGCGCCCAAACGCTTGCTCAGCGGTCCGAGCGCAGCCGTGCGGGTCTGCAACTCGACGGACAGCGCCATGGCGCGCTCGTTCCGGCTGTCGGTCGTCACCAGCCCGTGGAGGTACGCGCTGACTGGCCGGAGCTCCGTGTGAGCTTCGTTCGTCGCGTTCAGGACCTCGTCGAGGGCGGCGATGTCGGCGGCGGTCGGCTCGCGGCACTCCACGTTTCGGATGCCGAGCTCGTCGTAGAGCGCGCCGAGCCGGTCGACGTTCGCGAAGATGCTCTCGAGTGCGTCGGTGAACGCGCGATCGTCGAGGGCGGGAAAGATTGGCGTGAGGTCCCAGCGCGGCGCTGGATCGGTCTCAGCCACGCGAGGGCTCTACCGGCGGAAACTCTACCGGCGGAAACTCGACGGGCCGAAACTCGACGGGCCGAAACTCGACGGGCCGAAACTCGACGGGAAGGTGCGCGACCTCACAGCTGCCCACGGCGGTCTTCAGGCGCACGCCGGTTCCGAGACGAGGTTGGACCCAGCGCGTGGTCACGGCGCGCAGCACCTCCTGGATCTCCATTCGGGCCAGCGCGGCCCCGATGCAGTAGTGCCGTCCGATCCCGAAGATGAGCTGCGGTTGCGGAAGCCGACGGGTCACGTCGAAGCGATCGGGATCCTCGTACACATCGGGGTCGCGGTGCGCGGCGTCGAGGTACGCGGTCACCAGCGTTCCCGCGGGAACCGCAACACCGAGCAGCTCCGCGTCGTGTTCGTTGAAGTGCTTACCGTGGCGGATCACCGGTTCGAAGCGCGCGCACTCCTCGACCGCTCGCTCGACGAGCTCACCGTCGTCCGCGACGAGCCGCCACTGCTCAGGGTGCTCGCAGAGGAGCCAGACCACGAGACCCATCGAATGCGTGGTGTTGTCGACCGACGCACTCAGCACCTCGGTGAGGAGCGATCGCGCATCCCCGTGCGTCAGGACACCGTCCTCGATACCCCTCACGAGAGCACTCGTGATGTCGTCTCCCGGTGCGCGTTGCTTGGATTCGAGGAGGTCGTCGGCGAAGTGCCGCAGGACCCGGAGCGCCTCGCGCACGTCGTCCATGACCGCGGGGTCGCCGGAGAACGCCTGCAGCGCGATCGCCGACCAGTGCGCGAGCTCCGGCCCGCGCTCGACGTCGCATCCGACCATCCAGCAGAAGATCGTCGGTGGGATCCGAGTCGCGACGTCGGTCATGAACTCGCAGCCCCCCGCGTGGGCCACGCTGTCGAGGAGCTCGCTGACCAGGTTCGCGGTGTGCTCACGGAGTGTCTCGATCCGTCGCGGAGTGAACCAGGGCATCACGACGCGGCGCAGATCCTGGTGGTCGCGGCCTTCCGAGCCGAGCAGGGTCCGAGGACCTTCCACCGCACCACCTTCGCGACTGGCTTCGCGACTGGCTTCGCGACCGGCATCGGGAGCCGCACGGCGCATCATCTCGAAGATGCCCGGCCGGAACGCGGCGTCGAGCAGCAGCGCGTTGCATCCGGCATACGAGAGCACGCCGAGCCCGGTCGGTGTGCGGACGATCCACGACTCCTCACGCGCGGTTCGCAACTGCCCGTGGGGATCGGCGGCGAAGGCGTCGGTCGTGTGGTCGAGGAACGGCAGCACGCGGCAGCAGCGTATCGGGCAGCTATGACGGCCGGCCCGGGGTGGTTTACGCTTGCGCCAGCCAGAGAGACGGGGGAAGCAATGAGCGCTCAGCGACCGGTCATCATCTCGTGCGACGGCCACGCCACGGGGCGTCCCGAGGACTATGTGCCCTATATCGAACCCGCGTACCACGAGCAGTACGACGAGTTCGTTCGCGTGCTCGAAGCGGCACGAGCGGCGCGTACGAAGGCCACCGAAGAGGATCGCTCGTTGTTCTCCAAGGAGGGCTCCGAAGCATTCGAGGCCGAGACCGGCAACGCTCGGGACGGCGAGTGGAACTCACCGCTGCGCACCGAGGTGCTCGAGGGTGAAGGCGTCGTCGCCGAAGTGCTGTTTCCCAACGGTGGCGTGCCGTTCGGGGGGTTCGGCGAGTCGGCCCAGCACGAGCTCCGTGGTGCGGGCAACCGCGCGTACGACCGCTGGCTGCTCGACTTCGCGAACGACACACCCGGTCGGCGCGCCGCGCTCGCGATGGTCACCGTGCACGATCTCGATGCAACCGTCGCCGAGATCAAGTGGGCGCGTGAGAACGGGATGAAGGGCGTGATCATCCCCACCCTTCCGGGTGAGGGGCTGCCTCCGTACTACGACGAGTGCTACGACCCGCTGTGGGCAGCGTGCCAAGACTACGACATGCCGGCGCACATCCATGGCGGGAGCGGCACACCGAACTACGGCGACTATGGCGCCGTGAGCATGTTGATCTATGCCACGGAGACCGTGTACTTCGCGCACCGCCCGCTGTGGTTCCTGATCTGGGGTGGTGTCTTCGAACGGTTCCCGCGCATGAAGTTCGTGTTCACCGAATCGCGCTCCGACTGGGTACCGAGCACGCTCACGTACCTCGATGGCATCTACTCGCAGCGGTTCTTCAGCCATATTCGCCAAACGGTGAAGCTGAAGCCGAGCGAGTACTGGGAGCGGCAGTGCTACGTGGCCGCGTCGTTCATGGGTCCCGACGAGTCGGCGATGCGCCACGAGATCGGCCTCGAGAAGCTGATGTGGGGCGCCGACTACCCGCACGTCGAGGGCACGTGGCCGCGCACTCGCAAGTCGCTCGCGCGGTGCTTCCATGGTGTCCCGCTCGACGAAGCACGCGCGATCCTCACCGACAATCCGGCGAAGCTCTACGGGTTCGACGTCGACGCACTGCAGCCCGTCGCCGACCGCGTCTGCCCCTCCGTGCAGGAGTTGACCGGCGTCGCCTGAGAAGCCTCGTCCTTCTCGCGCATTGCCAGACGAGCCTCGCTCCTACAACGGATGCGTGGGGCCGTCGACCGCGTTGCTGTCGATGTTGATGGTCACGCCGCCCCAGGTCTCGTTGTGGCCACCCTTGAACTGGTGCACGCGCTGGTGGTTCGCCCACAAGCTGTCTGACAGCGGGCAGGTCGACGTGTTGAACCCGAAGATGTTCGGCGTGTTGTTCCACGCCGCGATCCAGATCGCGTTGAGCTTGTACGTCGCGGTCGGATATCCGGCGGCTGAGTCGACGATGCCGGAGCAGAGGCTGCTGTACAGGCCGGCGAGGTACCCCCGGGTGTTGAGCCCTCGAGTCCAACCGTTGTCGAACGCCAGGATCGCCTTCGTGCAAGCGGCGTTCTTCGGGTAGGCCTCGAGGTCGTAGTAGACCGGAGTGAGCCAACCGAAGCCGAGCGAGGACAAGCGGGTGGCCGCGGCCAGCCCTTCGTTGTATCCGGCGGTGAATGCGGCAGACTCAGTGGCCGGGAGCTTCGTCACGCTGCTCAGCGCGGTGCACGGTGCCTGCGGGCCGACCCAGAGCGGCAACAGCTTCCAACCGTACTCCTCCACCAGGCTGATCCACCGAGCGGTGAGGTTGGGTTGCGCGCATCCTCGGTTCGCGCCGCCGACGTAGACGCCGATGCTGGTGAACGGCGAGAACGTCCACCAGTTCTGCATGGTCGCGGACGACGGCGCCGCGCACGCATCGAATCCCTGTGGCGGGGTGGGTGGCGAGGTTCGCGGCTTCGGCGGGAAGCAACCCGCGAGCGCGAGTGCCAGCACCACCGCGAGCAGCGGCAGTGCGCGCTTCACGCTGCCGCTTTGAAGGTTTGGAGGAGCTGTTGCCCCGCGGCTTCGTCGTTGAACGAGATGGTGACGGCGACACCCGCGCCGGGGAGCGCGGCGCGCACCTCGTGCTCGATCGCGGCGCGCGGATCCGTCGCGACTGCGAGGCCGTGCGCGTTGGCCGTACCGACGGTGTCGGCGGCCGTTACCGTCGCACCGTCGAGGGGTTCGACGAGCACGGCCTCGGACCGCCCGAACACATTCGCCGGGCACTGCATGTCCTCGCCCGGATGACCGAGGTAGACCGCGTGCACGTCGAAGCGCACGCAGGTGCTGGGGTCGGCGTCAAGGTCGTAGACCGGCCAGTCGCCCGGAACCGTGAACTCGACGCCGCGGTACCGCACCGTCTGCGTACCCGCAGCCGCCGTGGGCTCCGCTTGTGGGCGTGCGTTGCGAGCGCTGACCTCGGGACCCGCCGAGCCGCAGCCGAACGCCGCGACCGCGACGAACGCGGCCAACGCGACAGTGACCCATCGGGGATTCCTCAACGTGCGGTTCATTTGGGCTCTCCTCAGCGCTCGCGCTGGCCAACGAGGATACAGCGTGCGTTCAGGCGACCGCGACCCCCTCGAACACGGCTGCCTTCACACCCCGTCGCGCGAGTTCGGCAAGGAACGGCGCCGGCTTGACCGCGGTTCCGAGCCCGAACGCCCCGGGCACCGCCTCACCTACGTCGGGGAGCGCGCCCGCCAGCCACGCCGTCGCGACGCCGAGCACAGTGCCTGCCGCGACCGCCGTGCGCTCGATCACGCCGTAGACGACCGTTGCCCGCTCGCGACCCCGCCATCCCCAAACCTCTGCGCGTACCGCTCCGAACCCCGCAGCCGGATCGCGGCGGCCCGGCGGCGTGAAGCGCCGCACCACGGGAACACCAAGGCGCACCGTCACGCGTGCCACGCCGGGAGATGCGGCCGCGAGCAGTTCGACGCCAGTCGCGACAAGCTCGCACTCGCGCGCACCGACCGGGTCCGGGAACCAGATGAGCTCGGCGCTGCGGTGACGGCCGATCTCGACGGGTCGGTCGCGCCACTCGACGCTCGGCTCGCGTTGCGTGCGACGCGCGAGGCCCGCGCACGCGGGGCCACCGATGCCGAAGCGGGCGACGTGGACCTCGTCGACTGAGTCGAGCACTCCCGCCGCGTGTCGCACCAGCACGTCGGCCAGCCCGGGTGCGAGACCACAACCGGCGACGACGAGTGTGCCCCGAGCGCGCGCCGGCTCGTCGAGCGCAAGCAGCGCGGTGAGCGCAGCATCGTGGTCCGCAACCGAGGCGAACGGCACCCCGCGTTCGACCGCCGCGCGCGCGAGCGCGGCGTCCGCACCTGCGGGCACCGCCGAGGCGATCGCCTCGATCGACGGTGGGAACACCGCCTCGTCGGAGAGCACCCATGCGTCGGCACCGTCGTGCAACGCGTCGGCGACGGCACGGGCGCGCGCCTCGGTTCGAGCTGCAACCACGACGCGGTCGATGCCAGGCGTGTCGAGCAATTGACGCGCCGCGCGCACACCGGTCTCGCCGAGACCGGCGACCAACACGGAGGTCACCGGAAGTCGGGTCCCTGCAGCTCCCGCCAACCGCCGCTCGTGGGCGGCACCCGGCCTTTCCCCCGTACCTTCACGACGACGCTCACCGCGACCGCGATCGCCCCAACCAAGAGGCCGCGCTGGTAGGCCTTCATCAGACGCGGGAGTCTACCGACCTGCCCCAGACCGCGAACAGGGGGTCCCCCCGATGGGCGGGCGGTGTCCGGCGATCGATGGCCGGCTCCGCGAAGCCGCCGGACCGGCGGAAGTACTCGGCCACGATGACACAGTGCTCCTCGTCCGACGCGGCGAGCCAGCCGCGGATCGCCTTGGTCGGGAAGCACCGATTCGAGAAGGTGCACACGAAAGGGCCACCCGGGCGGAGCACGCGGGCCACGTCGCGGAACACCTCGATCGGGCGAACGAGATAGTCGACCGACACGCAGCACACCACCGCGTCGAACGACGCGTCGGAGAACGGCAACTCGGGCTGCGCGTTGAGGTCGTGCACGATGCGCGCCGCAGCCTGCGGGTTCTCGGCCAGCTCCGAGGGATTCATGCCGAGCACGGTGAGCCGAGCGGGCGCATTGCTGAAGTGGGACACCCACGAGCTCATGAGATCGAGCACCTCGCCGTTGATCCCCAGCTCGTCGTAGAGCGCACCTACCGCGGCGATCGCGCTGTCGTCGATATGGGTGACGAGGCGTGGCCACGAGTAGAAGTGCGCGTCGTTGCTCGCGTCGGCTCGGTCGAAAAAACCGGGTGGGGACGGCTCGTTCACCTGAGATTGGGCAGACTGGTGGCACGATGTCCCACTATTTCGACAAGCGTCCCGACGTCGGCTCCGATCGCGCCACGGTAACGCTCGCCGTGGACGACCGGGTGCTCACGCTCGCCACCGACCGTGGGGTGTTCTCGCGCGGTCAGATCGACGCGGGCACCGCCGTGCTGCTGCGGAAGGGGCCGGCGGCGCCCACCGGCCGGCTGCTCGACCTCGGCTGCGGGTACGGACCGCTCGCGCTGGCGCTCGCCGCTCAGTCCCCTGATGCCGAGGTGTGGGCGGTCGACGTCAACGAGCGCGCCCTCGAATTGGTTGCGGAGAACGCGGCGGCGAACGAGCTCACGAACATCACGGTCGCGGCAGCCGACGCGGTGCCCGACGAGCTCACGTTCGACGCCATTTACAGCAACCCGCCGGTTCGCATCGGCAAGGAGGCGTTGCACGACCTCCTCAGGTCGTGGTTGGGGCGGCTGACCAGCTCGGGCGCGGCGTATCTTGTGGTGCAACGGCACCTCGGGGCGGACTCGTTGCACGCATGGCTCGAACGCGAGGACTACCCCACGAGCCGCCTCGCGTCGAGCAAGGGATACCGCGTCTTGGAAGTCCACCGGCTCCGTGCCGGAACGGCGGAGGGCCGATAAGGGGTGGAGAGTCGGTGAAGCAGCTCAGGAGCGTCGAGCAAAAGCGCCTGCACCGCTCGTGGCAGCGTCGCACCGAGCAACGCGTCGCGCTGTTGCTCGACGGCGTGCAGGACCCGTTCAACGTGGGAAGCATCGTGCGCACGGCTGCCGCGCTCCGCGTGGAGCGCCTGTATCTCTCCGCGCACGCAACCACACCCGCGCACCCGAAGGTCGGGAAGACCGCGCTCGGCACCGAGCGCTACCTCGAGTGGACGGAGTACGACCGAGTTGCCGGCGCGGCGGCGGCCGCGCGCGAAGACGGGTTCGTGATCGTCGGTCTGGAGCTCGCCGACGAGGCGGTGCCGTTCTTCGAGCTCGACCTCGCCGGTGACGTGTGCATCGCGCTCGGGAACGAGAGCAACGGTCTCGACGATGCGGCGCTCGAGTGTTGTGACGCCGTTGGCTACATTCCCCAACTCGGCCGTGTCGGTTCGCTCAACGTGGCCGCTGCGACCGCCGTCGCGTTGTACGAGGCGCGCCGGCAGGGCTGGCAGACGAGTTGACGCCTGGCCTCGCTCATCAGGACCCAGCCGAGGTGGTTGCGTACAAGCGCGCCCGGTGGTGGGGAGACACGACCGTCGGTGACTACGTCGCCCGGTGGGCAGGCGAGCAGCCGGATGCCACCGCGTTCGCGGCCGGGAACCACAGGATGTCCTGGGCCGAGTACGACACGCGCACGACTCGACTCGGTGGAGCGTTGATGGCCACCGGGATGCGACGCGACGCGCGTGTGGCGGTGCTGCTCCCCGACGGTGCCGCCGTCCACGTTGCGTTCGTCGCCGCCGAGCGCGCGGGCCTCACCGTGGTCGGTATCGGCCACCGCGCCGGCGAGGCCGAGCTCCGCCACCTACTTGGGGCGACCGGCGCGGAGGCGATCGTCGTGCATGCCGACGACGAGAATCGTGTGCCGGCTGCGACCGACCTCGCCCGGCTCGTCGTCGACCGTGACGGCCGGTGCGAGTACGCCACACCGAGCGTCGACGCACAAGCCCTGGCTACGAGGAGCCTGGGCGCGGATGAGCTGTTCCTCGTGAATTCCACGTCGGGCACGACCGGGCTCCCCAAGTGCGTGATGCACAACCAGAACCGGTGGATGTACTTCCACCAGCTCGCGGCCGCCGCCGGAAAGTTCACGAGCGACGACGTATTCTTCAGCGCGCTCCCCGCGCCGTTCGGGTTCGGGTTGTGGACCTCGCACGTCACGCCCACGGTGCTCGGGTGCACCACCGTCGTCCAGGAACGCTTCGACGCCGACGAAGCGCTGCGCGCGATCGAGCGCGAGCACGTCAGCGTGCTCGCGTGTGTGAGCACGCAGTTCCTGATGATGCTGAACTCGCCCGAGCTCGAACGACTCGACCTCAGCTCACTGCGATGCATGTTCACGGGTGGGGAAGCCGTTCCCGAGGAGCGCGCCGCGCGCTTCGAGGACGTCACCGGTGCGCGGGTTCTGCAGTTCTACGGTTCGAACGAGACTGGCGCGCTCAGCCGCACGACTATGGACGACGACCGCGAGCACCGGTTGCACACGGCGGGGCGGGTCATTCCCGAGATGCAGGTGCGGCTGATCGACGACGACGGGCGCGACATCACCGAGCCCGACGTTCCCGGCAACCCGGTCTGCAAGGGCCCCGCGACGTGCTTCGGCTACCTCGACGACGACCGCGCCAACGACGAGCTCTTCACCAACGACGGGTGGATGCGAATCGGTGACGTGTGCGAGATCGACGCCGACGGCTACCTGCGCGTGGTCGGCCGCACCTCCGACATCATCATCCGGGGTGGCAAGAACCTCAGTGCGCCCGCGATCGAGGCCGCGGCGGCTGAGCACCCGGCGATCGCGGTCGCGGCGGTCGTGGCGATGCCCGACGAGATCTTCGGCGAGCGGGTCTGTCTGTACGCGGAGCTCCGAACCGACACCGCGCTCGAGCTCGCCGACGTCGTGGAGTTCCTCGCCGAGCGCGGTGTGTCGCGCGAATGGCTCCCCGAACGGCTCGTGGTGCTCGACGCGCTCCCCCGCGCGTCCGGAGGCAAGGTCGCCAAAGGCGAGCTCCGCGCCCGGCGGGGCAGGTAGGTCCGCACCGCGCGAGAGTCCGCCGTCTCTGAATCCAGCCCAAGGATGATCCGATCCACTACCTCGCCCTACTTGTCGGGACGCTGCTCACACTGACGAGCGGTTGGTGTCTGTCGTCGACACTCGACTCTCGTTTGGAGAGGCTGCTCGCGACGCTCGTGGCTGCCGTAGCTCAGATCGTGGCCACGCTGCTGTTCGCGGGGCTCGTGCTCCGCTCTCTGTCGACGGCGACCGTCCTCCTCGTGAACGGTGTCGTGACCGGCGCGGCGATCTCCATCGCGGCGCGCTCCGCCGACCTTCCGCGGCGCGTGTACCGCGAGTGGGCGGCGATGCGCAACGTCAGGGTGAGGCCCACCTCTCTTCGCGACGCCTGGGCGTGGGTGCTCGGCGTGGCGGTCGTCATCGAGACGGCGTACCTCGCGCTCGCCGCGTATGTGTTGCCGTCCGCGGCCTGGGACGCCATGACGTATCACCTCGTCGCGGTCGCATCGTGGATCCGCGGCGACAGAATCTTGATCACGCCACTGCGGTTGTTTGCGAACGTCTATCCGATGAATGGCGAGCTGACCTTTCTCTGGGTGGCATCACTGACCCGGAGCGACTTGCTCGTCGACTTGCCCCAGCTCGCGTTCGCGATCATCGGCGCGATCGCGGTGGCCGCCATCGCGCGCACGGTTGGCGTGTCGAAGTCCGGCGCCATTGTGGCGGCAAGCCTGTACCTGCTCACGCCGATCGTGCTCGCTCAAGCCACCAGTGATTATGTCGATCTCGTGCTACCCGGCTTGTTCCTCGCCGGCTTCGCGTTTCTCCTGCGCTACCTGCTCGCGGAGAACCAGGACGGTGACATGCAAGCCGCTCTCGCGCGTCGCCCTGCCACCCAACTGGTCTTCGCAGGTGTCGCGTGCGGACTGGCAGTTGGCTCCAAGTCGACCGGCGCGCTGTACGGCGCAGTGGCGGCGCTCGTCCTGGTCGGCAATCTCGTGTGGTGGCGGCGCCGGCGGCAACTGTCGTGGCGCGCGTGCGGCATTCGGTTGACGGCGTTCCTGTTGCCGATCGTCGCGCTGGGGTCGTTCTGGTACGTACGCACCTGGGTCGAATACGGAACTCCCACCTACCCGTACAGCGTCTCGGTGGCAGGCGTCGAAGTGTTCAGCGGCGTCGACCCGTCGTCGGTGAACGTGCCTCCGGACGCGATCCGCAAGTATTCGGGCCCTCTTCGCACACTCGCGTCGTGGGCTCACCTGACCAGTGGCTACACGTACGACCAGCGGCTCGACGGCTTGGGTCCGCAGTGGCTCCTCTTGGAATTGCCTGCGCTCGTGCTCTTCGCGGTCTACTGCGCGTTGCGCCGACGGTTGCTCTTCTTCAACTTCGTGTTGCCGTTCACGGTGATCGTTGCGCTGACGCCGTCGAATTGGTGGTCGCGGCTCACCGTGCTCCTCGTTGCCCCCGGAGCCGTTGCCCTGGTGTTCCTCATCGAGCAGATACGGCGACGGTCGATTGTCCTCCTGCTGGAGGCAGCCACCATTGTGCTGGTCGTGGCAGGCTGTGCGCTCTCCGCCAAACGCATCACGGTCCTCCAGCACTCGTTCCCGGCGGCAACCGTGCTCCCCGATGCAACCAAACCTCGGAGCGAGCGGACGCTGGGCAAGCTCGTCTTGCCGGAGTACGGATGGACCGACACCGTGCCCCGCAACTCGCGCATCGGCGTCGATCCGATCGACGTGCCGAACAACTTCCTGTTCCCGCTGTTCGGCACCGACTTCCGAAATGAAGTGATCGCGCTCTCGACTCGAGATCTCACCTCCGACTCTCTGCGAACCACGTTGCAGCGCTCACACATCGACTACTTCGTCACGCGCAAACACAGCCCACGCGACGACATCGCGAAGGCGAATCCCCAAGCATTGGAGCCGGTCTCGGCGGTTGGCGACCTGCGGGTGTACCGGGTACGCGTCTAGTCGGCTGCTCGATCTACCCCGCCGCTCGCCGCGCTTGTCGGCTGGGCGCAGCCGTCGTCGTATCCTTGCGGTTCACGAACGACCGGGGGGCAAGCGATGCCGGCACGGGAAACGGTAAGCCCACGAATCGGCGACCTTGCCGCGTCGCTCGGGTGGGATCGCAATCACCTGCTGCCCCACGTGGACTTCACGATCCCGGAGGCGATGACCGAGATCGCCCGTCAAATCCCCGACCGGATCGCGATCGAGACCGGCGACGAGCGCGTCACCTACGCCGACGTCGTGGCACGCGCCAACCAGGTCGCCAACGCTCTCCTCGACCGCGAGCCCGACCCCACCACGCCCATCGCGCTGCTCTGCGGTCACGGCGTCGAGCCCATCGTCGCCATCTGCGGCGTGCTCCACGCCGGGCTCATCGGCGCGCCGACCGACGCACGCGAACCTGCAGAGCGTCTCCAACGTCTGATCGACGCGAGCGGCGCCCAGCTCGTGGTCACCGCCCGCGAGCACGTCGAGCTCGCGAGCGGCCTCGTCGGGAACGACAAGGTCGTCGTGCTCGACGAGATCGACCCTTACGGCACCGATGCACCAAGCGTCGAGGTCCCCGACGACCACCCGGGGCTCGTGCTGTTCACATCAGGCTCCACCGGCATACCCAAGGGCGTGATCGGCGGCCACCGCGACATCGTGGCGCGCTCGGTCCGCACGGGCGTGCGCGACGGCGTGAGGCTCGGCGAACGGCACGCGCTCACCACGTCGTTCGGCTTCACCGCGGCCGAGTTCCGCATCTTCGCGGTGTTCCTCAATGGCGCGACGTTGTGCACGTACGACCTCCGCACCCGCGGCCCGCGCGAGCTCCCGGACTGGGTGCGCCGGGAGCAGATCGCCGTGGTCTCGTTCGTGCCGTCCACCCTGCGGACGCTCGCCGACGTCATACCGCCGGGCACGATGGGCTGCGTCCGCAAGGTCGGGTTCAGTGCGGAGACGCTGTACTTCCGCGACGTCCGCATCGCCCGCCCGTTGTTCGGCCCGGACACCGTCCTGCGCAACTCCCTCGGGTCGACGGAGGCGGGTTCGCTCGCGCGTTACGACATTCCGGCCGACGCCGACTCCCAAGAGGGCCCCGTACCCGTGGGCACCGTTGCCGACGACGTCGAGGTGCGCGTCGTCGACGAGGACGACCAGCCGGTAGCCGACGGCGAGATCGGCCGCCTCGTCGTCCTGCGCTGGGGCCGCTTGGCGCTCGGCTACTGGAACGATCCGGAGCTGACCCGCCGGTACTTCTTCAACGAGCCCGACGGCCGTCGCGGCTTCCGTACGCCCGATTCCGGTCGCTGGCGCGACGACGGGCTGCTCGAGCACGTCGGCCGCATGGACTCGCGCGTGAAGGTGCACGGTGCGATGGTCGCGACGAGCGAGGTCGAGGTGGCGCTCATCTCCCTGCCCGACGTGGCCGACGCCGCGGTGATCGCGGTTCCGGGTGACGACGGCGGAACGCGACTCGTCGCCTACGTGGTCGCACGCCGCGGTGCCGCACTGAGCGCCTGGAAGCTCCGGCGCGACCTCGCGGAGCGCCTTTCGAGCACGTCGGTGCCCAGCGCGTTCGTCGCCGTCGACGTCCTGCCCCGGACCGTGCGCGACAAGATCGACCGGACGGCGCTGCCGGCGCCGCCACCCACCGTGCGGCCGCGGCCCTACCGCGAGCCCACCAGCGACGGCCAGGACCTCGCCGCCATCTTCGCGGGCATCCTGGGTGTCGAGCGGGTGGGTCTCGACGACGACTTCTTCGACCTCGGTGGCGATTCGCTGGGGGTTGTCGAGCTCCTCGCCGCGATCGCCGAGCGTTTCTCGGTCGACATCCCCGCGTCCACCATCCTGGAGGCGCCCACGGTCGCGAAGCTGTCGCTACGACTGTCGTACCGACGACCGTCCGACGCGTCACCGGTGGTCACGTTGCGGTCGGACGCTCCGGGTAGCCCCTTCTTCTGTGTCGCCGGCGCGGGATCGCCCGCGATCGGGCTGCGCGGTCTGTCTCGAGCGATGAGCAACCACAACTTCTCCGCGATCCAGGCGCGAGGCCTCGAGGAACGCGCTATCCCCGATCACAGCATTCGTGCCGCCGCCCGTCGCAACATCGCGGCGATGCGCGCAGCACAACCGACCGGGCCGTACGCCATTGGCGGCTACTCCTACGGTGGTCTCGTCGCGTTCGAGATGGCGTGCCAGCTGCGAGCAGCACGCCAAGACGTGTCGCTCCTCGTGGTCCTCGACACGAGCGCGCCGATCAGCGTGCACAGCGTCACGAACCGCGTGCGGGCCCGCAGCACCGCGCTGAAAGCCGCCGCGCCGTCTCCACCCTTGCGGCGTGCCGCGGTGGTCGCCGTTCGCGGCGCCCGGTTCGCGGTCAAGTCCGCGTATGCGCACGCCGAGCGACGGATCTCGCTCACGAGCGCGGGCTGGCTGCCGCGCCGCGGCTACCACCAGTACAACTTGTTCCTGCGGCTCAACGCTCGCATGGCACACGAGTACAAGCCGTCCGGCATCTTCGACGGTCCGGCGCTGATCGTGCGTGGCGACATCCCCGACGGTATTCCGGCCGGCTTGGAGTTGGAGGAGAAGCCGGACCCGGGGCGTCGAGCGCTACCCGACCTCGGGTGGTCGAAGCTCGTCACCGGTCCGATCACCGTCGCCGAAGTGTCCGCCGACCACCAGGGCCTCACGCGAGAACCCGCGGTAAACCAGGTTGCTGCACACATCGCCGCCGCGGTCGGCTCACAGGGAGAGCACTATGGATGACCCATTCTTCGGGCCCGCGTTTGTCGATGTCGACGAGTGGCGCGACACGCCGGTGCGGCACCGTCACGTGCACGGCGGCTTCGACGGCACCGACACCCGCTTCTCCTTCTACTTCCCACCGGCCGAACAGTGGGAGGGCCGGCTGCTCCAGACCCTCGAAGGTGGCAACGGCGGTCACGAGAACACCGCCGCTTCGCCGTTCGGGCACGGCGCCGGGGGTGGGATCGGCTTCGCTTTGGCGAGCGGCTGCTATCTGGTCGAGTCCAACCAGGGACACTTCGGCGACGACATGCGGATCCTGCTCCGCGAGCCGACCGTCGGCGCCTACCGCGCCAGCGCTCAGTCGGCGCGCTACTCGTGGGTGATCGCGGAGGAGATGTACGGCTCCGCGCCACACCACGGCTACGTCTTCGGCGGCAGCGGTGGCTCCGCGCGGTGTCTGCTCTGCCTCGAGAACTGCCCCGACGTGTGGCAGGGCGCGGTGCCGTTCATCATGGGCCACTCCACCTCGTGGTCGTTGGGGTTCTCCGTGCAAGCTCATGCCGCGCGCGTGCTCGGTACGAAGATGGCCGACGTGATCGACGCGGTCGAGCCCGGCGGGAGCGGCACGCCGTTCGACGACCTGAGCACCGAACAGCGCGAGGCACTCGCCGCCATGTACCGCGCCGGCTTCCCGCGCGGCGCCGAGGCGTCGTTCGGTACGTCGGGTTACGCGGGAACGTTCGCGTCGCACATCTCCGCGCTCGAGAAACACGACCCCACGTACATCGACGACTTCTGGAGCGTGCCCGGGTACATGGGCGCCGACGGCCAGCTCGCCACGAGCCTCATCGAGGAGAAGACCACCGTCACTCGCGTCGTGACCGCGGCGGACCTCGCGGCCACCGGTGATCCGCGCGGCCGCATGCTCCTGATGTTCTCCGGCTCCGTGCCCGAACGGCAAGCGGGTGGCGGCGCGGGTGACGCGCGGGCAGGCGTGGTGCTCGACGGGATGGAACCCTCGGTGATGGTGGGCGCGGCCATGCAGTTCGTGACCGGGAACGCCGCCGGCCGCAAGCTGTTCTGCACCGGCGCGGTGGGCGACATGCTGCTCGGCGGTGCGGGGACCGGTGAGCGCTTCGAGGGCGTGGCACCCGGCGACGAGGTGCTCGTCGACAACCGCGAGTACCTCGCGTACACCTACTTCCACCGGCACCAGGTAGACGCGAACGCGCCCGAGTACGCACAATTCCGCGTCGACGGCCGCCCGTTGTACCCGCAGCGGGAGAAGAACTTCGCGCGTTCGGGGCTCCTGTCGGGTGGGACGCCGCGCGGTACCTTCACCGGCAAGATGATCGTGGTGCAGAACGCGCACGACGCCGCCTGCTGGCCGAACGCGGCGATCTCGTACCGCCGCGCGGTGGAGCGCAACGTGGGCGCTGCTCTCAGCGACCATTACCGCCTGTGGTTCAACGAGCACGCCGCGCACCTGCCGGCCTCGTTCAACCCCGTCGGTGAGCCGCCGGTACCCACGACACGGCTGATCGACTACGGCGGATCGCTCGAACAGGCGCTGCGCGACCTCATGGAGTGGGTCGAGGACGGCACCCCACCGCCGGCCGAGACCGGCTACATCCTCGACACCGATCAGCGCCTCACGCTCGCGCCCTCGGCCGCCGAGCGCGGCGGCGTACAGCCGGTCGTGCGCGCGTCGGCGAACGGGGCCGTGGGGGCGAACGTGGCGGTCGGCGAGCCGGTCACGCTCGCAGTCGTTGCCGACGCGCCTCCGGGTGGCGGCACGATCATCCGCGCCGAGTGGGACTTCGACGGCACCGGTGCGTTCGGGTTCGTGCACGACGAGGTCGACGGTTCGCGCGCGTCTCTGCAGCTCGCGACCACACACGCGTTCGACGCGCCGGGCACCTACTTCCCGTCGGTGCGCGTCACCGCGCACCGCGACGGCAACGTCGACGCTCCGCACTGCCGCCTGGTGAACCTCGGACGCGTCCGCGTCGTCGTGCGCTGATCGTGGCGCGCCCGCTTCGTCGCCCTGCGTTTCTCGGCAACACTGCGATTACGGGTGTGGGGTTCACCGAGCTCACGAAGGCATCAGGCCGCAGCGTGCTCGACCTCGCCAGCGAAGCGTGTGCGCGCGCGATCGCCGACTCGGGACTGTCTGCGCACGAAGTCGACGGTGTCGCGAGCTTCCGTTTCCTCGAGGACTCGGTGCCGGCGCAGGCCGTCGCCACCGCGCTCGGCGCGCCGGGGAGCAACTGGCTGCTCGACCTCAACCTGGGCGGGCAGGCCCCGTGCTACCTGGTCACGCAAGCGGCGATGGCGGTGCACCTCGGTCTGGCGCGCCACGTCGTCGTGTACCGGGCGCTCAACGGTCGGAGCGGTGCCCGCGTCGGGACCAACCGCGCCCCGGGTCCCGCCACCGACTTCCGCTACCCGGTCGGACTCACCGCGTACGTGCACTACGTCTCGCTGTGGGCGCGTCGCTTCCTGATCGAGACCGGACAATCCGAGGTCGACCTCGCTGCGGTTGCCGTCGCGCAGCGCGCCTGGGCCGAGCAGAACGACCGCGCATATCTGCGCGCGCCGCACTCGGTCGAAGCGCACCTCGCGGCCCCGTACGTTGCCGAGCCGTTCCGCGTGCCCGACTGCACGATCGAGGTCGATGGTGCCTGCGCGATGGTGGTTACCAATCTTGACGCCGCGCGCGACCTGGCGCGTCCACCCGTGGTGTTGGAGGGAACGGCCTACGCCGCCGGCCGCGGCGCCGGTCTCGACATGGGCGACTCGCTGTTCTGGGAGGACCTGTCGCGCAACTACACGTCGCTGCTCGCCGACGACCTCTGGGGTTCGGCAGGGCTCACGCCGTCCGACGTCGATCTCGCCCAGATCTACGACTGCTTCACGAGCACGGTGCTGATGGGGCTCGAGGGGCTCGGCCTCGCCGAGCGCGGCGGTGCGGGCGACTTCGTGAGGCGCGGCGCGCTGCCGGTGAACACCAACGGGGGCCTGCTCTCGGAGGGCTACCTGCACGGCATGAACAGCGTCGCCGAGGCGGTGCTGCAACTGCAGGGCCGCGGCGGGTCGCGCACCGTGGAAGGCGCGGAGACGTGCGTGGTCACGTCGGGCGCGCTGATGGACGGCTCCGCGCTCGTCCTGGCCATCGATCGATGATTCCTCCTGCCCGCGACGTCGACGCGGCCGAGTTCTGGTCCGCGCTGGAAGAAGGGCAACTGCTGGTGTCGGTGTGCGGCGCGTGCGGCAACCGCTGGCTGCCGCCGCTCGCCACCTGTCCTCGCTGCGCGTCGCGCGAGGTGACGAGCGCGCCGTCTGCCACGACCGGCGCGCTCTACTCGTGGACTGTGATCCACATGGCGGCCGATCCCGCGTACGCGGCGGAAACCCCGTACACCGTCGGCCTGGTCGAGCTCGACGACGGCGCTCGCCTGTACGGGCGCGTCGTCGGTGTCGACCACGACGCCCTGCGCGACGGCTTGCGGCTTCGAGTCGAGATCGACACAGCTCGTGGCCGACCGATCTGGCACTTCGAACGCGAACCATGATCAGCGAGGCGCGCGCACAGCAGTACGTCGAGCAGGGCTGGTGGGATGGGTCGACGCTCGCGGCACGCGTGCACCAGTTCGCCCTGGACCAACCCGAGTCGATCGCCGTCGTCGACGAGACCACCGATTCGCGTGTCACGTACAGCCAGCTCTGGGACGACGCGTGCAGGGTCGCCGCGTTCCTCGGTGAGCACCGCGTGTGGCCCGGCGACGTGGTGTCGGTACAACTGCCCAACTGGTACGAGACCGTGGCCGTCGACCTCGGCGTGCTCGCACACGGCGCGGTGCTCAACCCGCTGCTGCCGAACTACCGAGCGCGTGAACTGCACCACATCCTCGGCACCGCGCGCACGAAATTGCTCTTCACCCCGGATGAGTTCCGCGGCTTCGACCACGCCGCGCTCGGCCGCCACCTGCACGAGTCGCTCGACACGCTGGGCACCCATGTGATCGTGCGCGGTCGCGGTGACTTCTGGCAGCACGTACTCGGACGGCCGTCCGAGCACGTCGAGCCGTCGGCCGATCCCGCCGCGCTCTCCGAGGTGATCTTCACTTCCGGCACCGAGGCAACGCCGAAGGGCGTGATGCACACCGAGCACACCACGAACTGCAACGTGCGCTCGGCGTACGCGGTGAACAAGCTCACCGCTGACGACGTCGTGTGGGTGCCGAGCCCGATCGGTCACTCGACCGGCCTCAACTTCGGTGTCCGCCTCGCCCTCTATTTCGGGATGAAGCTGGTGCTCCAGGACCGTTGGGACGCGGACCGGGCCGTCGAGCTGATCGAACGGGAGCGGTGCTCGTACACGCTCGCGGCCACCACGTTCCTCACCGACCTCGTGAACGCGGCGGCGCGTTCGGATCGCGACGTGTCGACGCTCACCCGTTTCGGCTGCGGGGGCGCGCCGGTCCCGCCCGAGATCGTGCGCGCGGGCGCCGACACGGGCATCAACGTGCTGCGCATCTACGGATTGACCGAAGCGTTGGTCGTGAGCTGGAACCGCGCCGGTTCGCCCCTCGAGAAGCGCATGCACACCGACGGGTTGGCGTTGCCCGAGGTGGAGCTCGAGGTTCGTGAGGGCGAAGTAATGGTGCGCGGCCCGAACGTGTGCGTCGGCCTGTTCGACGACCCCGAGCGCGAGCGGAACATCTTCACCGACGACGAGTGGCTGCACACCGGCGACGCCGGCGTGCTCGACGACGAGGGCTACCTCTCGATCGTCGGGCGCAAGAAGGAAATCATCATCCGCGGCGGTCTCAACATCGCGCCGCGCGAGATCGAAGACCTGCTCTGCGAGATGCCCGAGGTGCGCGCCGCCGCGGTGATCGGCGTCCCCGACGAACGGCTCGGCGAAATCACCTGCGCGTGCGTCGTCGTCAACGGGCCACTCGAGCTCGACGTCGTCGTCGCGTTCCTCACCGACCGCGACCTCGCGACGTACAAGCTGCCGCAGATGTTGCGGATCGTGACCGCGCTGCCCACGACGCCTTCCGGCAAGATTCGCAAGAACGAGCTCCGTGACCAGATCCTCGAGGAGACAGCATGAGCGCACCGCCGGACCAGACCCGATCGGTGCAGGTCGAAGACGTTCCGCTTCCCCACGGCGTCGCCCGGGTGTTGACGCTGAAGCGCCCCGACGCGCGCAATCCACTCGACTACGAAACCGTGACGCGCCTGCGCGCGCTCGCGGAAGAGGCCGACGCCGATCCGCTCGCACGCGTGGTGATCGTCACCGGCAGCGGCTCCGCGTTCTCGGCCGGTGGCGATTTGCGCGCCTACATCGAGCTCTACCGAGCCGAGTTCGCGTTTCGCGCGTTCCTCGACGAGTTCCGTCTGCTGAACGCGCGCATGGAGCACGGCCGCTTCGTGAGCATCGCGATGGTCAACGGCGCGTGCGTGGCCGGCGGGTTGGAGCTCGCGCTCGCCTGCGACCTGATCACCGTGGCCGACGGCGCTCCGATCGGCGACGGTCACCTCGCAACCGGCCAGATCGACGGCGCGGGAGGAAGCCAGCGGCTGGTGCGGGCCATCGGGATGCAGCGCGCCACGCAGCTCCTGCTCACCGGTCGTCTGTGGACCGGCGTTGAGGCCGCAGCCGCGGGTCTGGCGGTCTTCAGCGTCCCGGCCGCCGAGCTCCGCGAGCGGACGCTGGCGCTCGCCGCCGAGCTCGCGGCCCACAGCCCGATCGCGGTGAAGCACATGAAGACGCTCCTCGGCTACTCCGACCACCTCCCGTTCGAAGACGCCCTCTCCGCAGAACAGGAGCTGGTGCTGGGATACGCGACGCAGTCGCACGACGCGACCGAGGGCCTGCTCGCCTTCCTCGAGCGGCGGCCGGCGCGGTACACGGGCTCATGACCGAGAAGTCTGGACGGATCGACCGTTCCACGCTGCTCGCGCTGGTGGCAATGGCGCTCGGTGTCTTCGTGATTGCCAATGACTTCACCGCGTTGAGCGTCGCCATCCCCACGATCGAGAGCGATCTCCACACCACGCTCACGAAGTCGCAGTGGGTCATCAACGGCTACGCGTTGGTCTTCGGAGTGCTCATCGTCACCGGTGGCCGCCTCGCCGACCTCTTCGGCCGCAAGCGGATCTTCATGGTGGGCGCGACGATCTTCGCCGGCTTCTCGTTGCTGGCCGGGCTGATGCCGAGCGTCGTGCCGCTGATCCTGTGTCGCGGGCTGATGGGCATCGGCGGTGCGCTCATGTGGCCGGCGATCCTCGGGATGACCTACGCATTGCTTCCCGACGACAAGGCAGGCCTGGCCGGAGGACTCATCATCGGTGTCGCGGGAATCGGCAACGCGGTCGGCCCGTTGCTCGGTGGGTTCCTGACCGAGGAACTGAGTTGGCGCTGGGTGTTCTTCCTCAACCTGCCGGTCACCGCGTTCGCGGTGCTCGTCACGTACCGGTTGGTGCAGGAGAGCACGGTCGACACGACCGAACGCCACATCGACTACGTAGGAATCGCGGTCCTGTCCTCGGGAATCGTGGCAATCCTGCTCGCGCTCGACCAGGGTCCCGACGAGGGATTCGGCGACCCGGCGATCCTCGCGCTCTTCACCGCGGGCGCGGTGCTACTCGGCTCGTTCGCCGCCGTCGAACGCCGCCAGGGCGCGGGCGCGCTGGTGCCGAGCGATGTGTTGCGCAACCGCGTGTTCACCGCGTCATGTGCCGCGGTGCTCTTGATGTCGGCGATCTTCTTCGCCTCACTGCTCTACCTGCCACAGTTCATGGAGAAGGTTCTCGACTTCTCGGCGCTGCGGTCCGGCGCGGGGCTCCTGCCCCTGATGGTCGTGTTCGCGATCACGTCGTTCGTGGCCGGACCGCTCTACGGCCGACTGGGCGCGCGCGCGGTCGTATCTGTCGGAGCGGCGTGTCTCGGGATCGGCATCTTTCTGTTGTCGCTCGTGGACGACGGCTCTTCGTACGCCTCGCTCGTGCCCGGCATGATCGTGCTCGGTGTCGGTGTCGGGCTCTTCTACTCGTCGATCACGACCGTGGCGGTCACCTCACTCGACCCTTCGCGATCGAGCCTGGCGGGCGGGATCGTGTACATGTGCCAGATCGCGGGCGGCGCCGTCGGCCTCGGGTTGAACACCGCGATCGTCACGTCGGCATCGAGCCTCAGCGACGGCATCAGCGTCGCCTTCAAGGTCGACGCCGGACTCGCGGTACTGGGCTTCCTCGTCGTGCTCTCCGTGATCGGCCGCCACGAAGAGGTCACACCGCGCAGCGCGCTCCGCCACCACCACCGCGCCCACGCGTAGCGGCGCGGTCACGTTGCGGGGAGGATGCCCGTCCAGGTGCCGATCTCCTTCCAGGGGTTCCCGCACGCGAAGTTGACCGTGCCGGAGTCCTTAGATTCGCAGCGGACGCACCCGGGGCGTCTCCATCGAAGAAACGAGTCGTGACATTGGTGCTCGGGGCGTTCGCGCACGCGTTCCCGTCGGAATGCAGGTACGCCCCCTGATCGCCCCCGTTGTACCCCATCCGCCCCGACCGCCACCACGGCCCCAGCAGCAACGCTCTCGCTCAGGCGACCTTCATGAGACGGGCGAGGTTTCCGCCCATGACCAGTTCCTGGTCCTCGATGGGCATCGTGGCGATGTCATCCGAGAAGCCGAGCGGGTCACGGAGACCCTCGGGATGCGGGAAGTCGGAGCCGAACATGCTGTTGGCACTGCCGAGCATCGAGATGAGCTCGACCGGGTTCGCGTCACGGAAGATGTGGATCCAGAAGTTGCGCCGCAGGACCTCGAGCGGATCCTCGTCGAACAGGACGGGCGCGCGCTCGTACGCGTCGGCGAACTGGCGAAGCATCGGGCGGGTCCATTCGTTGAAGTGCTCGACGATCACGACCTTCAGGCGCGGGAAGCGAGTGAGCATGCCGTGCCCGATCATCGATGCGATGAGATCGCTCGTCTGCGAGCGTGGCGTCGCCAACGCGCGAACCGCCGACGCGCCGAAAGGCCTCTCGAAGTAGCCGCCGGCCTCGGGCGTGCCGTCGAGCTCGGCGAGGTCGACGGGGTAGCGCCGGTTCACGGTGTTGTGCAGCCCTACGACGATGTCGTGCTCCTGCATGGCCTCCCAGAAGGGGTCGAACTCCGGCAGTGCGAACGAGCGCGGCCCCGTGGGCCCGAACACCGGGGCCGGCCGGATGTAGACGATCCTGGCTCCGCGCTCGACCACCCACTCGAGCTCCTTGATCGCCCGATCGACGATCGCCATACCGATCGCCGGTGTGGGGAAGATCGTGTCCTCGTAGCCGAACGTCCAGTGCTCGTACATCCACTCGTTGAGCGCGTGCAGGACGGCGTGAGTCGCGAGCGGGTCTTCGGGCATCGCCTGCTCGATGACGCTGGCGAGCGTCGGCCACATCAGCGACCGGGTGATGCCGAACTCCTGCATCAGCTTGTACCGAGGCTCGACATCGAAGAAGGCGTCGAGGCCGGCGATCGAGCGGCGGTTGAGTGGGTCGTCCTGTTGGCCACCGGGGGGCGCTACCCGCGCAAAGGTCGGATTCGGAATGGCGCGGCTGATCCGGTCCTTCACGGCGAGCTTCGTGCGACGGTCGTACTCGACGTACTTGATGATGCCTTCGTATTCGGGCGGGATGAACTTCGTGAAGGCGTCGGGGTTCTCGTACATGTGGTTGTCGGAGTCGAAGACCGGGTAGTCCAGGTTCCGGTCCCGTACGAAGAACAGCTCGTCATCGCTCATCGCATCCCTCCTCGCCGTCGTCACGCTGGTACCGCTGCCGCCTCGCCGAGTTCGAAGGCGACGCGGTCGAACTGCGGCGCCAGGGCCGCGAGGTCGAGGTGGTACACCTCAGCGGCGTTCTCGTAGAGCACCTTCCGGGCGTCCGCCTCGGTCACGGTCGGCATCGCGGCGAGCAGCCGCGCGTTCTCGATCACTCGAGGGAAGATGGACTCCGGGTGCGGGTAATCGACGCCGAACATCGCGTTGTCGCTGTGGATCCGGAATCGCTCCCCGGCACCGCGGGCGCCGCTCAGGTCACCGGCCGACAGCTGCGCGGGGTGAAACGGCGAGATGCCCGCGTAGCAGTTCGACTCCCAGTACTCGCTGGGCAGCCGAGAGTACGGCTTGGCCTGGCGGAGCGACTCCGCGAAGTCCGTCCAGTCGTCGGCCATGCGCTCTCGCCCGTCCAGCATCTCGATCATCGGCGCGATCCACCACGCCTCGGTCTCGATGAAGGCGATCTTCAGATCCGGGAAGCGATCGAACACGCCACCCAGGATGAGCTGCCACAGCGATCGGCCCGAGAAGAACGAGTGCTCGGCGGCGAGCACCATGAACGCGGCGAAGATCTGGGGCTGGTAGTCCGGTGCGCCGGTGCCGCCGTGCTGGCTGAGCGGCAGGCAGACGTCCTGGCACGCAGCCCAGATCGGGTCGAGCGCGGGATCGAAGAAAAACTTCGAGCCCGGGTAGAGGGGAGGCATCAGGATGCCGACGAGGCCCTGCTCCTTGGCCCAACGGATGTCCTTCACGGCCTGGTCGACGTCGTCGAAGGACACCAGCGCCTGCCCGTGCAACCGGTCCGGCGCCTCGGAGCAGAAGTCGATCACCCAGCGATTGAACGCCATGTTGGCCTGACGGGTCTGCTCCGGGTCGGGCGCGAAATCGACGCGCCCGGCCGCGAACGGCGCACCATTCGTGAAGAGGATCTCGGCCGCCACTCCCTGGGTCTCGAGGTCGGCGAGCCGCCGCTTGGGGTTCCACTGCGCGTCCTCGCCGAACTCGGGTCGAACGAACCCGTCGGGCATGCCCTCGAAGCTCTTGACCCAGTCGTCGAACGCGTCGCGCCACTTCGGGTCGATGTAGTCGCGGTAGCCCTCACGCGGCGCCTTGACATGGCCGTCGACCGAGATAATCGCCACTCGCCCCATCGCCCACCCCTCGACCATCGAACACGAACACGCAACCCCGGACAGGGGCAGTATGACGCCCGGCGGGCGCGGCGGCAACAACAGGGCGCTGCCACAAGCGGCAGTGTCTGGGTGGCGAGCACTGACCGATCGACGCGAGAGTGACGTTCGAGGGCTTCGGTCCGTCCGGCAAGTCGGGTCGTCCTGCCTGCCCCGCGCGCGTCACACCAGGTTCATGATCGCTACGCATAGCCGCACCCCACAGTTCGTCGGGCGCGCTGAATGCGCACGCTCGGATTGCGAACGACGTGTTCGTGGCTGCGACCGAAGCCGGTCATCAACGCGTCGCCACGGTCGCAGCCGGAACGGCTGCGTACGCGCTCGGCCTCCAAGCGCGATTCGACGACGCCGATGCGCTCTTCGTTCGAAGCGTGGAGCTGGCAGAGCAGGACGCGAACTCTTACCGGCTGGCATGGTCGCGAGCGCAACGCGGCGTGATCCTCGGGCTCTCGGGCCGTCTCGCCGACGCGTTCACCTCTCTCGAGCTCGCGCTCGACACCAGCGTCTGGGCTCCGGACGCGCTCGCCTTCGAGGACCTCGTGCAGTGCTGTTGGCTCGCTGGGCGGCTGGAGACCGGCCTCGCGTGGCTCGAGCGCTCGCTCGTGCGGCGAACGCTGCACGGGAGTCGACGGCGGGCGTGGGCGTTGGCGATCGGTGCTCGGATCTCCGGGGCAGGCCAACCGCGGTCGCGGCCAGCTCGACGCCGCGGTCGCCACGTATGAGGGCCGGGAGATCATGGCCTGGAGTTGTTGGTGTCTGTGGTCTGAAGGCGCGCTCGCCTGGTCGCAGGGAGACTCCGTGGGCGCGTTGCGCGCCTTTGACGAAGCCCTCGCGCGGATCCGGCGGCTCGGCGCCGTCGCGCTCGAAGCCCTGTGCCTCACAGACGTGTCCGAAGTCGTCGCCGATATTGGTGACGATCGGCGCGGCGGCCAGATTGCGGCGCGCGCGCTCGTCCTGGCGGACGCGGCGGCGGGATCGCTGCCGGAGCATCTTGCGCATCTCTCCGTGGCGTGGAGCGAGATCGCCTTCCGCCGACCGGAAGCGGCCATCGAGCCGGCGCAGCAGGCAGCACAGAAGCTCCGTGAGGCCGGTTATCGGCTGCACGCGGCCATTGCCCTCGATGTCGAGGCGCGCGCGTTGGAGGCAGTGGAGCGAACGGCGGCGATCAGCGTTGCCGGTGCCGCCGCCGAGGCGTTCCATTCTTGTGGTGCGAGCTGGCGCCGTGATCGGGTCCTCGGGCGACTTACGCGACTCGGGAGTCGCGGACGGCGGACGGCGGCATCAGTGCGCGGACCGGACACGCTGACGGAACGCGAGCGCGAGGTCGCGCATCTCGCTGCGCGTGGTTTCACGGCGAAGGAGATCAGCGAGCGGCTGTACATCGGCCGCCGCACCGTCGAAACCCACCTCCAGATCATCTACGCGAAGCTTGGCGTCGGTTCCAAGCGCGAACTCGTGGGGCACGCGGAGCGGTTCCGCGATGCGGCGTCGCCCTGGCCGGTTCCGTAGTCGGTTCCGTAGTTGGTACGGGTGTCGCGGAGCCCTCCTACTCGTACGCTCGTCGCACCATTGCGAGGAGGTCCCGATGAGCTTGTATGAGGAGCTTGGTGGTGACGAGGCGATCAGCGCGGCACTCGACGCCTTCTACGTGAAGATCTTCGCCGACCCACGCGTCAGCGGGTACTTCGTGGATGTCGACATGCCGAAGCTCAAGGGCCACGCTCGCGCGTTCCTCGCACTGGCTTTCGGCGGTCCTGACCGGTACATGGGCCGCGACCTCCGAACGGTGCACGAGCGTCCGCGCTCCATGGGGCTCGATGATTCGGACACCGACGTGTTCTTTTCGCACTTTCGCGAGGTGCTCGAAGAGTTCGGCGTAGACGAGGGACGGATCGCCGCCGTCATGGACATCGCCGAGGGCGGTAGGAGCGAGGTGCTCGCCGTGATCGGACGGCCTCGAACGTTACGAGGGCACCCGACTCGGCGCGCAGGAACTACTCGCCCAACTGGGCCACCTGGTCGACGACCAGCGGTGCGGCGACCGTGCGCCGACTCGGCCGACCGCGACCAGCGGTACACGAAGGTGCGCGGCCCCGCCTCGAGCGTGCCGACGAGGCCGTGGACCGACGCGACTCCATCGAGGCCCGCGCGCATCAGAGCACCCTTCGGAGGGTCGGGCCATCGACGGGTTCAACAAGACCGCGATGGAACGCGATCCGTCGACGGCCGAGGAGCAGGCGTATCCACTCGCGTTCCTCAACAGCGACGCCGCGGGGCACCTGAACGGACAGGTGGTCAGCGTCGACTACGGCTACACGCGAGCTCTTCGGCGACGCTCACGGCTGCGGTGCCGGCTTGCTGACGAGTGGTTCGCGACCAGCGGGCACTCGACAACACCGAGCAGGCCGCACTTGTTGTTCGAAGCGGGCTTGGCGGACGCGCACAACAGGTCTCCGAACATCTGCCACCCGGGCGTCGCGTCCATCAGCGGCGTCCTGGTCGGGCCGGGCGCGGTCGCATTGATCCGGATCCCCTGCTTGCCGAACGGAACGGCGCAGAGCTGCACGTAGACATCGATCGCCTGCTTCGAGAAGACGTAGTTCGCCTCGGCCTGCGTCACTGCGTCTTCTTCGTCGGCATCGAGATGCTCGACGCACCAGTCACGCGCCGTTGCGAAGTCCGGCGTCGAGAGGAACCCGACGAGCTCGTCGATCCGTTGCTCCCAACCCAGGCCGCCGATCGACGAGATGAAGGCGATCGCGGATCCGGCCGGCATGAGCTCGTTCGCCGCGCGCTCGACGAGGTGGCGCGCGCCCACGAAGTTGATCAGCATCACGTCGACGGGAGAAAACGGCGATCCCGAGACACCCGCGCACGAGAAGAGCGCGTCGATCGGGCCGCCGATCGTGGCCAGCACGGCGTCGATCGAGCCGGGCTCACGCAGGTCGAGCGTCCAGGCGCCGTCGACCGGGAGCGAGACTTCGGCGACGTCGGCGACGTGCACCTCGCCGCCCAGCTCCGACACGAGTCGCGCGATGGCCGCGCCCATTCCTGAGGCACCGCCGACCACGAGCACTCGCTTGCCCTCGTACCGGAACTTCTCGACGCCCATTCGACCCTCCCGTCGTCGTCTCGGTTCAGGACAGCAGCGCGGCAGCGACCTTCTGCTGGCCCCGCATCCACGTGTCGATGTCGCCGCGGTCGGGCGCGACGAGCAGCGATCCCACGCCCGCCTCCCGGAACGCCGCCCCCAGGTCGCGCATGGCGCCGGGCTCCATCGACGTCACGTCCCACGCGACGCGCAAGGAGATCACGAAGTCGTCGTCGGGTCGGTGCTCGCGGAGCTGCTTCACGATCGTCGCCATCTCGTCGGGGCTCGGGCCCATCGCGTGGTAGCCGTCGTTGCGCAACGCTCGCTCGACCGCGGTCGGCGCGGCGCCGCCGATCCAGATCGGGATCCGGTGCGCGGGTGGTGGGAGGACGCGGATCTGGTCGAAGCTCGGGTAGTACTCGCCCTCGAAGTCCGCGGTGCTGTTCTCCCAGACCAACCGGAACATGCGGATCAGCTCGTCGAGGCGCGCGCCGCGGTGATCGAAGTGACCGCCGAGTGCGTCGTACTCGCGCTTCGACCAGCCGATACCCAAGCCGACCGTAAGGCGGCCATTGCTCATCGTGTCGAGCGACGCGAGCGAATTCGCCAACGCGAGCGGGCTCGAGTACTGCGGACCGACGAGCACGCTCGTGCCGAGACCAATGGTCTCGGTGACCGCGGCCGCGAACGCGAGTGTCTGGAGCGGGTCGAGGATGTAGGGCGCCGGGTACGGCTGCTCCTTCGGGATCACGAGGTGGTCGCTCACGCACACGGCGTCGAAGCCCTGTTGCTCGGCTTCGCGAGCGGCGCGCTGCGCACCTCCCGCCACGATCGCCTTGCCGAACTGCGGGAGGTGGATTCCGACCTTCATGGGTGTGAACCTATGCGTGACGCCCGGCCGCGGCCGCTGCTGGTGGACAACCGAGCCCGGCAGGCCGGGCTCGAAGGCGCTACGGTAGCGTCCAAATGAGGCCGGCGCCTCAAATCAGGATCGACCGGAGGGAGCCAGCATGTTCGAGCAGCATCTCGACTATCCGGTATTCGACGCCGACAACCACCTCTTCGACAGCGTGATGCTGTGGCGCGGATACGCCGAGTCGAAGTACTCGGAGCTCTTCGAGGACGACATCTGGCTGTCGGACCGCGAGCGGTTCCTGTCGAGTGCGATCGGTCGCCGAGCGAGCCGGTTCGGAGAAGGCAACGAGGTGCAGGCCCTGGAGGAGTCGGCCGTCTTCCGCCCGGGCGCCAGCCTCAACAAGCTGAACCCGTACAAGAACGCCAACTCGCCGGAAGAGCGTGAGGCGATCATCAAGGAGTTTCAGGCGCTCGCGCCCGGCTTCCAGAACCGCGACCGCCGCCTCGAGGTCATGGACATCCAGGGCATCGAGGGGGCGATCATGTTCCCGCAGGCCGACGCGCTCGTGATCCACAGCGCGTTCTCGGAGAGCGCGGAGAGGAGCATGGCCGCGGTGCGTGCGTACAACCGCTGGGTCGACGCGGAGTGGGGCTTCAGCTACCAGCACCGCATCTTCGTGCCTGCCGCGATCTCACTCATGGACGTGGACCTCGCCCTCGCCGAGGTCGACTGGGCACTCGAGCACGGCGCGCGCGGGTTCCTACTGCCGCCGGGGCCGCTGCACGGCCGATCGCCGGCCGACCCGATGTACGACCCATTCTGGGCACGCCTGAACGAGGCGAAGGTCGGGGCGATGATCCACCTCAACTACACCGACTACGCGCAGCAGGGCGCGCGGTTCAGCGAGGACCCCGACTCCCACTTCATCGACGGCAACAAGTCGTTCACCGCGTTCCAGTGGTTCTCGTACTGGGGAGACCGCCCGGTCATGGAGACCACAGCCGCGCTGATCTTCCACGGGCTCTTCGAGCGCTTCCCTGACGTGCGGATCGCGCTCTCGGAGCAGGGCACGGTGTGGCTCCCCTATACGCTGCGCAAGATGGACCACGCGTTCATGATGGGGCGCAAGGGAACGTTCGACGCGATCAAGTCTCGGCCGAGCGATACGTTCCGCAAGCACTTCCTCGTCGCGCCGTACCCCGAGGAGATCGTCTCGCGGCCGATGGAGGTCGTCGGGGACACATGCCTGACGTTCGGATCCGACTTCCCGCACGGTGAGGGACTTGCGGACCCCGCCGAGTATGCGAACGCAATCCTCGGCGACCTCACAGAGGAGCAGCGCCGCAAGATCATGCGCGACAACCTCGCGAACTTCCTCTTGCCCGCGGGTGCGTGACGACGTCGCCCGCCTGAACGATCCAACCGGTGCCGGCGTCACCCGGGGCGGTTACGGGTTTTCGTCGAGGCCTCCGGTGTCGAGGCCGCCGGACAACGACGGCCGCTCGACGAAGAAGTTGGTCGACCAGGAGTCCTCACCGACACGTCGCCCCGCGCCGTCGACGATCACGATCGTCGCAGCATGGAGCCCGTACAGGTCGTTCACGGGAAACGGACCGTTGAACGGCAGCACCGGAACGGTCACGTTGTGTCCTCGCGTCACGAAGATGAAGTGCGCCGCCAGGTACAACTCATCGGGACAGCCCGGGGTTGCCTTGCACGTGTCATCGGCCAAGCTCTCCAACGACTCGCCAGGTGCCATGGGCTGCTGGTCGACGAAGACCGCGAAGCGCTGCCGCGGCGCCAACGGCCGCGCGTCCCAGGTGATGCGCGCCGGCGCCTCCGTCGTGGTCAGGTCGCGTGGGCGCACGACTTGCACGCGATCGGATTGCTTCACCGCCAGCCCCTGGGTGCTGCACCCGAACGCGACGATGCCGACTGCGAGCGCGGGCAGGAGGACCCGTCGTCCGCGCCCGCGTCTCATGTGGCGGCCCGCATCGTCGAGCGGTCGATCGCGCTGGTGTCCGCGCCCAGATAGGACTCGATGACGCGCGGGTTGGAGCGGATCTCTGCTGCATCGCCGACCGCGATCACCTGACCCGACTCCATGGCCACGACGCGGTCGCACAGCCCGAGGACGAGCGGGATGTCGTGCTCGATGAGGACGATGGTCAGATCGAGCTGTTCCTTCAAGGGCGTCAGGATCTCGCCGAGCATCTCCGTCTCGCGCTGGGCCATGCCCGACGACGGCTCGTCCAGCAACAGCAACTGCGGATCAAGAGTGATCATGCACGTGAGGTCGACCACGCGCCGCGTCCCCGTCGAAAGCTCCGCGACCGGACGGTCACGCCACCGGTCGAGTCCCATCATCGCGGCCAGCTCCCGCGCGCGTTGCCGCTTCCCTCGCCGCGTTGTGTTGAAGCCGGCGAACGACCGGACGAAGCGCGTCGGGTCCTCGCGCTCGAGCGCGAGCTCGATGCAGTCGAGCACCGAAAGTGTCGGGAACAGCGCGGCATCCTGGAACGAGCGGATGAGCCCGAGCTGGGCACGGGACGACGGGCTCAGGCCGGTGATGTCGCGTCCGAGGAATTCGACGGTGCCGCTGTTCGCGCGCGTGAAGCCACTGATCAGCTCGAAGAGCGTGGTCTTCCCGGCGCCGTTGGGACCGATCAGGCCGAGTGTCTCACCAGCGTGGACCTCGAGGTCGACACCGCTCACCGCGACGACCCCGCCGTACGCCTTGGTGACCTCTCGGGTGCTGAGGATCACGTCGCCAGGCGCGTACGAACGAGACGGCGTAGTCGGGAGTGCGAGCTGCACCTCGATGTCGGGGGGCTGGGTGGAGCGCCTGTCCTCGTCCCACTCGACCGCGGGATCGAGCCCGTGACGACGCGCGATCGCGTCGGCGATCCGCTTCCGGACGTTGCCGACTCCGACCGCGAAGCCGCCCGGGTATTGCACGATGATGATCAACCACCCGGCCGCGGTCGCGAGGAGCTGGAGCGAGTCCAGCGGCGCGATGTGGAAGATGTTGGGGATCTCGGGGATCCCCACGATGAACAACGAGCCCATCAACGGGCCGATGAGCAACCCGAGGCCGCCGAGCACCGCCACGGCGGCTGCCTCGATGCTGCGCTGCACTCCAAATGCTTCCGAGGTGAGCAGGCTGATGCCACCTCCGTAGACAGCGCCGCCGAGTCCCGCGAGGAACCCGGCGACGCCGAACGCCTGGAGCTTGACCGACGTCGGGTTGACGCCGAACGCGCGGGCGGCGTCCTCGTTGTCGCGGACTGCGCGCATGCGGAGGCCGAGGCCTCCCGTCCAGACATTGCGAGCGAAGAACACCGCGACGAGGAGGACGACGAGGCCGAGCAAGTAGTACGACTTCGCCGTTCGGATCGTGTAGCCGGCAATGGTGCGGTCACCGTGTGACTTGCCCGCGCCCAACAGCCACGGTTGCTGCAACGCCCACGTCGTGCAGACGACTGCGAAGCCGAGCGTGGTCACCGCGAGCATCGGCCCCCGGATCCGGAGCGCGGGCAGTCCGATCAGCAGCGCCGCTCCCGCGGCGGCGACTCCCCCGGCGACGAAGCCGAGGACGAAGGTGCCGGTCGCGTCCGTGACGTAGTACGAGATCGCTCCGCCGATTCCCGCGAGCGCGAACTGCCCGAGTGAGAGTTGACCGCTGAGACCGGCGACGACTCCGACGGAGAGCCCGACAATGGTCATCACTTCGATCATCGTGAACGAGGTCGCACTCGAGTTACTGATGACGAGCGGCAACGCGAGCCCGGCCGCGAGCAGGACCGTGAACACGACCCAGCGGAGGTTCCGGATCCAGAAGATGTCCCGGTAGCTGTCGGGCAACGGCGCCCACTCGCGGATCGCCGTCCAGGTGCCTTTCGCGTCGCGCCGGTCGTACCGGGCGCGCTGGATCAGCAACGTGCCAAGGATGATGACGAAGAGCACCGCCTCCACGAGCGAACCGTTGGGATAGTTCCAGAGCAGGAGGCCCTCGATCACGCCCACGCCGACCCCCGCGATCATCGCGACCCAGAGGTTGGTCATGCGGGCGATCACCGCGGCGGTCAGGGCGCGGAGCAGGAGCCCCGGCCCGAGGAAGTCGCCGCTCGCGAACCCGCGCGTCGGCAGGATCAGGATCGCGGTGTAGGCGGCGACGACGCCCGAGAGCGCCCACGCGAGCGACACCATGCCGCCCGCGTTCACCCCGACGAGCTCGGCCGCCTCCTGGTTGGTCGACGACGCGCGCATCGCGAGGCCGAACCATCCGCGCCGGAAGTAGTACACGAGCGCGGCCACGACGATCGGCGTGAAGATGAGCATCCCCGAATACGCCTGCGTCACGCGCAACGGGCCGACGTCGAAGTCGGGCATGCCCGGTGGCAGCGGGAATTGGGCGCCCACGCCCACACTCGAGTTGATGATCCCCGCGAGGATCAGGATCACCGATCCGAGCCCGAGCGTCGCGACGACTCCGACGACCGTCGGCGTGTTCCGCAGCCGTCGCATGACGCCCGCTTCGCATCCCGCGCCCAGCAGACCCGAGGCGATCAGCGCGACAGGCACTGCGATCCAGTAGTTGACGTTCCACTCGACCACAGCGACGCCCGCGATCGCGGCGCCGAACGCGCCGATCGCCCCCTGGGCGAAGTTGATGATGCGGCTGGCCCGGTAGACGAGGACGAGGCCGACGGCGATCATGCCGTAGACCATCCCCGTGATGGCCCCGAGCAGGAGCGACGGGCCGGTCACCTCGAAGTGCGTGAACCAGTCCATCAACTCCCGCCGGCGTTCGACCCGTCCGCGGGCCCCGGGGCCATCGTCCCGATCCCCTTGGACGCACCCTCGAGGAACACCGACCGCAGGAGATCGGGTCGTGCGACGAGGTCACGGGCGTCGCCGTCGAAGCGCATCTGGCCGCGCTCCATGAAGTAGGCGTGATCGACGAGCGTGAGCGCGATGTTGACCGACTGCTCGACGACGACGACCGCGGTGCCGGTCGCGTTGATCCGCCTCACCATCTCGATGAGCTGACCGACGATGAGCGGCGCGAGACCGAGGGAGAGCTCGTCGATCAGCAAGAGCCGAGGTTGGAGGATGAAGGCTCGCCCCAAGGCGAGCATCTGCTGTTCCCCGCCCGACAGCGTGTCGGCGCCCTGGTTCCGGCGCGCCGTGAGGGCCGGGAACGCGTCGAACGTCGCGTCGATGCCGCGCTCGACCGCCTTCGACGACCTCCGCAGCGTGAACGCGCACATGCGCAGGTTCTCGACGACCGACATGCCCGGGAAGACCGATCGGCCTCCCGGCATCTGTGCGATCCCGTGACGGACGCGCCGAGCCGGATCGACGTAGGTGATGTCGGCACCCCGGAAGTGGACGGTTCCCCGCGTCGGCTTCCCGATGCCGGAGATCACCTTCAGCAACGTCGACTTCCCGGCGCCGTTCGTGCCGAGCAGGGCGACGATCTCGCCGTCGTCGACGGTGAAGTCGACGCCGAACAGCACCTGGAGCTTGCCGTAGCTGAAGTCGAGGTTGCGGACGCCGAGGAGCGGGAAGTGCTGCCCGCTCGAGACGCGTACGAGCAGTTCCTCGCGCTCCGTCTCCTTCTCGACCAGCCGCGCCACGTCACCAGCCATCTCGCGGCTCGAGACGCGCGTCGCGCCGGACACCCCGAGGTAGTTAAGCGCGAAGAACACCATGGCGGTCGTGATCCCGTAATGGTCTGACAGCTGCCCCGCGAGCACGCCACCGGCGAGTGCCGCCGACGCGATCAGCAGCCCGGCGATCGCAGCAGTATGGGAGCGGAGACGAGGATCCACCACCGAGAGCCACACGAGGTAGGCGACGGCGACGCTGAAGTAGAGCCCGAGATACGCGAGCGCGAGCGTCACGATCGTGACGACCTCGTTCGCCCAGAACGCCATGACAACGAGGCTCACTGCGCCCAGGAGCGCGAGGCGCGCAACAGCCGTGAGCAGCTTCGCGGGCGACGCCCGGAACCATGCGTCTCCCCGCGCCCGCAGGACGAACAACGGGATCATCCCGATCGTGCCGAGGAGCACGAAGAGCCACTGCCGGTCCGTGAACTCCCACTGGTAGCGCGCTACCACGAACTGCGATACGAACGCCTGCATCGGAACGGCGATCGTGCCGGCAAGCACGAATACGATCGGCATCGACGCGCCGGACCGAGCCGCCAACGTGGCGCGCATCTGCTCGCCGAACTTGACCGCGACGTCGGCTTCGGAGAGCTCGGCGTGCTCGCTGCCACGTTCACCGACGCGCTCACGAACGATGCTGCCGATGCGGTCGACGTCGTAAGTCCCGACACCGGGGTCGCGGATACCGAGGGACGCGAGCGCGGCGACGGTCGCGACGCCGGCAAGGACCATCAGGCATCCACGCCACGTGAGGCCGAAGCGATCGAATCCCACCAAGATCGCTACGTTGGCGATCACGGTGCCCGCCGCCAACCCGAACACCAGAAGCGTGATGACGCGCGCACGGACGTCAGGCGGATACGCATCCATCACCAACGAGAACGCCGCGGTGAAGATGCAGCCGGCGCCGGCGGCCGTGATCGCCACTGCGGCGACGAGTCCGACTTCGTTGGTGGCGAACGACGCAAACCACATTCCTCCGGCGAGCGCGACGCTGCCGACGAGGAGCACTCGACCGCGAATCACGTGGTGCGACATGACCCTTGCACCGACGAGCGCCGCGACCGCGAACGCGGCGACGAAGACCGGGATGATGAGCGAGTTCAGGAGCCCGGGGTACTCGTAGCCGAGCGGATCGAGGCCGAGCGTGTCCGCGATCGACGAGTCGAAACGCAACAGGAGGAACGTCAGGAACATCACCGGGACGATCACGAGCGTCGCCCGGATGACCGTCGCCGGCGTCGCACCCGCGCGCCGGATCCCATCGCGAAGCTTTGGCACCGCCTCGTTGCTGCCGAACCCGAGCGCGGCGAGGCTGCGCCCGGTCAGCTCGTGCGCTTCTTGTTCGATTAGTTCGATGCTGTCCAATGCGACGCCTTCGGCGTCACGTTCCGTCGAGCGGAACCGGCTTCGTCCCCGGGATCTTTACGAAGGTCTTGGTGGCAGGGTCGTACTGCAACATCTGGACCTCGTCGATGTTCCCGCCGTTCACCTTCGCGCCGAACTTAAGGTCGCCGTTGTACGTGGTCGTCGCCTTGAACTTCGTGCCCTGCGCGTCGATGCCCTTGCGAAGGGTCGCCGGCTTGACGTCCTTCGCCTTGCCGAGGCTCGCCTGCAACAGGTTGAGGAAGTCGCAGTACCCCGACACGCCGGTCAACGTCGTGGTCGACGGCGCCGTCCAGGTTGCGCACTCGGTGATCGCCGGGTTCGCCGGCAGCGCCTGCTGCGCCTGGAGCGGGAGGTCCGTGATCTGCCACGAGACCGCGATCGCCTTCGTCTTCATCGCCTCGGCGCCGAGCTGTGCCTTGAGCGCGAGCGCATCCGACGTGTTGAGGCCATACGCAGGATAGAAGCCCTGGCTATTGGCGGACGTGAGGAACGCGACGGTGGTCGCACCACCCGGAGTAAAGATGACCACGTTCACGCCATCGTTCTTGAACTTCAAGATCGCCGCGTTCATCGTCACCGTGGTGTTCGACAGATCGCTCGCGCTCGCGGTCTGGTGGTACGAAGCGACCTCGTACGGGATCTTGAGCTTCTTCAGGGCGGGACCGTAGGCCTTGTTCGCGACGTAGTCGCCCTGCCCGGTGCCGTCGTCCGCGGCCATGATCCCGACCTTGGCGTCCTTCGGGAACAGACCCGCCTTGTTCCACAACGTGACCAGCTGGTTGAAGCGGCAGGACGCAACGCCGTTCACGTAGTAGAGGTACGGCGCGCCCTTCTTCAGGTCGTCACAGGTGGGCTGGTACTTCCCACCGGAGACGAAGAACGGCAGCTTGGCCTTCGTGAAGCACTCGACGCCCACGTGGTTCTCGTAGGACCCCGCTGAGAACACGGCGAACACCTTGACGTCCTGCGTGAAGGCCGTGCACTCCTGCTGTGACTGCTGGCCCCAGTCGGGAGTCGACGCGGGATAGCGGTACGTGACGAGATTCACGTCGCATCCCGCGAGCCCACCCGCGGCGTTGAGCTGTGTGACGCCCGCCTTGAGGCCGTCGACGATCGCCTGGTCAGCCGGCACGTTCGAGGTGTCCGCGCCGATGGCGTTCTGCGCGACCGACGCGGCGTTGCTGAAGTACGACACCCCGAGATTCACCTTGCCCGAGGGATCCGCGCACTTCGTCGCCGCCGTGGACGAACTGCCGTCTGCCGCCGTTGCGACCGACTGCCAGACGAACACGACCGCGAGCGCGGTCGCTGCGACCAGCAGCCCTTTCGTCACTCGATGAACGCGCCGCGCGGGGCGCTGCGAACGAACGACCGACGCTTGCACCGACATCGCTTCCCCCCAATGGCCAGCTCGGCTGGATGCCTCTCCAGATGTGAGGCATGTGCCTCAACACAGGGCGGACATTAGCGGGCACTGGCTTGGATGTCAGGTCGGAGCCTCAATGTGCTCGCCCCGGGTCACCGCGTTCGGCCGCGTCAGCACTTCTTCGGCCAGTTGTAGATGCGACGCGCGTTGCCGTTCGTCATGAGGTCGACCTCGTCGTCGGGCACCTCGTGCATCATGCGCTTCATGACGTCCTGCGAGTGCGGCCACGGCGTCTCGACGTGTGGGAAGTCGCTCTCCCACATGATGCGGGCCACGCCGATGTGGTGACGTAGCTCGATGCCGATCTGGTCGTCGACGAACGTGCCGAGGATGTTGCGCTTGAAGATGTCGCTCGGAAGCAGGTCGTCGAGGCGCGACCAGTGCCGATGCCGCTCCCACATCCGGTCGCAGCGCTCGAGCTGTGCGGGGATCCACCCGAGTCCGCCCTCGGAGAAGCAGAACTGCAGCTTCGGGTAGTCGCGCAGCGTCGGGCTCTCGATCAGGTTCACCATGCCGATCGCCGCGGTGACCTGGGCGAGCATGATCGAGACGTGGAACTTCGACCCTGACGGGAACGGGATGTTGCCCGCCGTGCCGATGTGGCAGTTCACGACCATGCCGGTCTCGGAGAGCGCCTCCCACAGCGGGTTCCACTCACCGTTCCAGAGGTTCCCGAGCCCGAGGCCGCCCGGGTCCTCCGGGAACGTGATGCAGCGCGCCCCCTTGACCGCGGTGCGTCGCACCTCGTCGGCGCAGAGCTGCACATCCCACAGCGGCATCACCATCATCGGGATGTAGAGGTCCGGCGCCGCAGAGCACCACCCCTCGAAGACCCAGTCGTTGTAGGCCCGGCAGAGGAGCAGCGCGAGATCCTTGTCTTGGAACATCATCAGACCGCTGCCCGAGAAGCCGAGCAGCGAGGGAAAGCAGATGCTGCCGACCACACCGTCGACCGCGAGATCCTTGGCCCGCTGCGTCGGGTTGTAACAGGCCTCGATCATCTCGGCGTAGCTCACCGGATCGAGGTCCCACTGTTCCTGGGGGCGACCCGCGACCGCGTTGAGCCCCATCGTCGGCTGCTGCATGCCGTTCACAATCCATGCTTCGCCGTTGTCGGTCGCCACGACGTGCGGGGCGTCGTCCTGGTACTTCGCCGGCAGGCGGTCCGTCCAGACGTTGGGCGGCTCGATGATGTGGTCGTCGACGCTGATCAGCTCGTACCGCATGGCTGCTCCTGGGCTCCGGTCCGCTGCTGCAGGTTATCAGTCACTGGACTCAAAAAGACGAGGCGGTCCCGCGTGCGTACGCCTTCGCCGGCAGACGGCGCGGCTGGTGCCCCCGTCGGTCAGTCGAGCAGAGGTGCCGCGAGCCCGGCCGCCATCATCTCGACGATCTCGTCCGCCACCGCGGTGAGGCGGGTGCTGTCGGACGCGTCGCCGAAGCGCTTGTGGGTCGCGAGCGCGGTGATCGCGAACGTGATGAGGAGGCCGTAGCGCAGGTCGAAAACATCGTCGGAGACGTAGCGGTCGGCCTCGCGAATCCGGCGGCGGATCTCGTTGTGCGCGCCCATGAACGGCTCGGCTGCGAGCGAGCTCTCGTTCGCGATCCCGCCGACGTCGATCACGAGCCGGGCGAGAAACGGCAGGAAGTAGTTGTCGGGATCGGCAATCGACTCGACATATGGCTCCACGAGGATGCGCAAGAGCAACTTGGGAGAATCGGGCTCGCCCGACTCGTCGTGAGCCTCGAGCGATGCCGTCCTCCGGGTATCGAGCTGCTCGCTTCGATAGGCGTAGATCGCGCTGACCAGCGCGGCACGGTCGCCGAAGTGGTACTGCACCGCGGTCTTGTTGCGTTGCCCAGCAGCCTCGCCGATCGCCCGGAGTGATGCTCCCTCGATGCCGCGCTCGGCGAACATCCGCTCGGCGAGCAGGATCAGGCGCTCCCGGGTGGCTCGACCGCTCGCGTTCCCGCGGTCCAGTGTCTGCGCGGGTGGGCGCACGATCACGAGTGCGGGAGGCGCGTCGTCGCTGAGTGGCTGCCTCGTCACCACTGCATTGTGCCATTACGGGCGGCCGACACCCGGATGACGAGTGGCCGCATTGCACGCTTCGACACCGCGCCGTATATTGCGGAGTTGCCAGATTCAGGCGTTGGCCTGATTCCGGGGTCGCCGCGCGTGGGGAGGACGATTGAGGCGCGAAGCACCATGACCGGCCTGCTCGAGGGTGTGAACGTCGTCGAGACCGGCGTGCTGATGACCGTCGACTTCCTCGGCCGGTTGCTCGGTGACGAGGGTGCGGACGTCGTGAAGGTCGAGACGCCGCAGTTGGGCGACTACCTGCGCAACATCATGATGCGGTTCGCGCCCGACTGGTCGACGTTCCACCTGACGCTCAACCGCAACAAGCGGAGCCTCACGTGCGACGCGCGCACGCCCGAAGGCCGGGAGGTGCTCGCGCGACTGCTCGCGCGCGCCGACATCTTCATCACCGGCAACATCGGTGATACCAACCGCAAACTCGGGCTCGACTACGACTCCGTGCGCGCGATCCGTCCGGAGATCGTGTACTGCCAGGCGACCGGGTTCGGCGCGAGCGGGCCGTACGCCGAAGTACCGACGCACGGGCAGATGATGGACGCACTCGGCGGTGGAGCGGCCCAGATGGCGCTCGACGACAACGGATTCGTCACCCCCATCGGCGATGCGATCGGCGGGAGTGGTGGCGTCGTGATCGGCCCGCTGTACGCGGCGTTCGGTGTTGCCGCCGGGCTCGCACGCGCGCGGACGACAGGCGAAGGCTGCTACATCGACGTCTCGTGCGCCGACGCCGTGCTCGCGGCCAAGTGGCTCGGTGCCATCCCGATGCTCAACCCGGAGAAGCTCGACCAGTCATGGGGCGGCGGGGGTGGCGGGGGCGCGTCTGCGAAGTACCAGCACTACGAGACATCCGACGGCAAGTTCGTGCTGTTCTGCGCGATCGAGCCGAAGTTCTGGGACCACTGGTGCCGCGCGGTCGGGCGCGAGGACCTGCTCACGTCGCACCGCGACGACCTCGTGGTCGACTTCGGCGGCGGCGAGGACGACCTTCGTCGAGAGATCCAGCGCGTTTTCCACACGCGCACGCAGGCCGAGTGGATGCAGGTCGCCGTCGACGCCGACATCGCGATGGGTCCGGCACTCCGATTCGACGAGATCCAGGACGATCCGCATCTCGCGGCGCGCGATCAGTTAGTGGTGGAACACCATCCGTTGTTCGGCGAGGTCATCACACTCGGCAATCCGATCGTGGTGCCGGGCAAGACCTTCAGCGTCCGTTCCGCGCCCGCGCTCGGCCAACACACCGACGAAGTGCTTGCCGAGCTCGGGTACTCGGAGCCCGAACGCGACGCGCTTCATGGCGCAGGAGCTGTGTGACCCGCGCCGCTACGACGAGAGGAGTCGCCCATGCGTGACTACGAGATCGTGTCGACGGACTCACACCTCGAGGTGTCGCCCGACCAGTGGCGACCCTACGTGGATCCCGAGTTCCGGGAGTACGTGCCGAAGGTCGTGGAGCTGCCGGGCGGCGGCGACGCGTGGCTCATGCCCGGAAAGAGCCAGCCGGTACCACTCGGGTTGAACTTCTCCGCAGGACGCGGCTGGGAGAACCTCAAGGTTTCCGGCCTCTCTTATTCCGAAGAGCTTGTGGGAGCGGGCGACGCGAAGCAGCGGCTCGCAGAGATGGACCAGGACGGCGTCGACGCCGAGATCCTGTTCCCCGCCGTCTCGGGTCAGCGCACACTCGACATCGCAGCGATCCCTCCCGAGGCCTACATCGCGGTCGCGCGTGGGTACAACGACTGGCTCTCGCAGGAGTACACCGTCGAAGACGTCGACCGACTCCTCGGGCTCGCGATCCTGCCGTGCGCCACGATCGATGACTCGATCGCGGAGCTCGAGCGTGTGGCGACGATGCCCGGCGTCCGCGGCGTCGTGCTGCACCAGTGGCCCAACGGATCGCCCGTGCCGAAGCCCGAGGAAGACGACCGGTTCTGGGCTCGCGCGATCGAGCTCGAGGTGCCGCTCACCGCGCACGTCGGCTTCGGTGGCGGCGCGATGGCGGAGGAACAGGCGCGCGCCGAAGCGGCGGCCGGTGGCGCCACGCTCATCAACTTCGCGCCGATGACCATGATGCTGTCGAAGACCGTGACGCGCGGCGGTCTCGTCGTCCAGTTCATCCAGTACGGCACGCTCGACCGATTCCCCGACCTGCAGGTGTTCTTCGCCGAGACCCAGATCGGCTGGATCCCGGAGTTCAAGGAGGACGCCGACGAGAACTGGCGCCGGCACAAGTACTGGAGCGGCGCCGACCGGTGGGCACACGAGCCGAGCTGGTACATGGACCACCACTTCCACTGGGGCTTCCAGGTGGACCGCTTTGGCTTGAAGGTGCGCCACGACATCGGGGTCGATCGCATCCAGTGGTCCACCGACTTCCCACACGTGCAGTGCGACTGGCCGGAGTCGCGCCGGATCGTCGCCGAACAGTTCGCCGACATCCCCGACGACGAGACGCGCATGATCGTCTGCGACAACGCGGTGCAGTACTTCCACCTCGACCGCGAGCCGGCCTGGAGCTGATCGGATGGCCGGGCCCATCGAAGGACTGCGCGTCGTCGACTGCTCACGCGGCACGGCGGGCCCGCGCGCGACGGGCATCCTCGCCGACTACGGCGCCGACGTCGTCTGGGTCGAGCCACCGGGCGGAGATCCGTGCCGCGACCAAGTGCCGGCATCGGCGGCGGTGTTCAACCGCGGGAAGCGCAGCATCGAGCTCGACGTGACGGATCCGGACGCGCGCGCACAGTTGCTCGCTTTGATCGACCGTGCCGAGGTGTTCGTCGAGAGTTGGCGGCCCGGCGTCGCCCAGCAACTCGGCCTCGACTACGAGACGCTGCACGAACGCAACCCCGCTCTCGTCTACGTGTCGATCTCGGGCTTCGGCGAAGGCGATGGTGACGACGAGCTCCCGGGATACGAACCAATCGTCCAGGCCGTGCTCGGCAGCATGGCCGAGCAGGTCGGCCACCGCGAAGCGCCGATCTTCCTCGGGTTCCCGTTCGCGTCGGCCGGCGCGGCGTCGCTTGCGGTCATCGGCGCGCTCGCCGCGCTGCGTCGCGCGCGCGAAGACGGTCACGGCCGGCACGTCTCGACGTCATTGTTCGACGGCGCACTCGCCTACCACTCGATGCTGTGGGGCGAGACCGACGCGTCGGTCGAGGCGTTGACGAACGCGCCACTCGTCATGACCGCGCCCCCCGCGATCCGGCTCCTCACGCGCTCTTTCGAATGCGCCGACGGTGAGTACCTCGGCATCCACACCGGCGCGGTCGGCGCGTTCGGGCGGGCGATGAAGGTGCTCGGCCTCGATGACCGCATCCCGCCGAGCGAGGACGGCATGGACATCGGCGTGCCGCTCACTCCCGAGCAGGTGCCGATCCTCTACAACGAGACCGTCGACATCTTCAAGACGCGACCGCGAGCGGAGTGGGTGGAGCGGTTCCTCGAGGCCGACGTGTGCGCGGTCGAGCACCTCCGGCCGACCGAGGTGTACGACACGCCACAGGCGCGGCACAACGAGATGGTCGTCACCGTCAACGACCCGGTGCTCGGCCCGGTCGAGCAGGTCGCGCCGGCCGCCAAGTTCACCGCGACCCCCGGTGACGTACGAGGCGCCGCACCCAGTGTCGGTGAGCACACCGTCGAGGTTCTTGGGACGATGGCTGGGTGGCCGGACCCGGCGGACAAGCCGCCCGCGGGCGCGATCGACACCAGGCCGCTCCTCGAAGGCTTGCGGATCCTCGACCTTGGCGCGTACTACGCCGGCCCTTACTCATCGCGGCTCCTTGCCGATCTCGGTGCCGAGGTGCTGAAGGTGGAGCCGCTTCTCGGCGACCAGCTCCGCGGGATCGAACGGCCCTTCTTCTCCGCGCAGGCGGGGAAGCGCGCAATGGCGGCCAACCTCAAAGACCCCGCGCTCACTGGAGTGGCTCAGGAACTACTACGGAGCGCCGATGTCGTGCACCACAACCTGCGCCCCGGTGCAGCAGAGCGCCTCGGCCTCGACTACGCATCGGTCAGCGAAGTGAACGGCGGCATCATCTACCTCCACGCGCCCGGGTGGGGATCCACCGGTCCGTTCACAATGCGACAGAGCTTCGCACCGATGCAGTCGGGTTATGTCGGCGTCACCTACGAGATTGCGGGTCGCTTCAACCCACCGATGCCGCCGACCGCAAACGAGGATCCTGGAAACGGGCTGTTGGGCGCGATCGCAATTCTCCTCGCGTTATTGCACCGCGATCGCACCGGTGACGGACAAGCGGTCGAGAACGCGCAGCTGAACGCGACCATGACGCACATGGCCCACGTCGTCCGAACGGTCGACGGCGATGTGATCGGCGCGGATCAGCTGGATCCGCTGCAGTTCGGTTTCGGGCCGTTCGAACGGTTATACGAGACCGCCGACGGCTGGGTCTGCGTCGTGGCGTACACCGATGCGGATCGCGAAGCGCTGTTGAAGATCCTCGGCGTCGACCGGGTTGCAAGCGACGATCACCAGGCCGACCTCATCGCCGCCGCGTTCGCAGAGCGAGAAACCGCGGTCGCCGTCGACGAAGTTGGCAACACCGGAGTTGCAATCGTCGAGCCGGCAGGTCGATCGATGCACCGCCTCATGAACGACTCCGAACAGCGACGCATCGGTCGCGTCGCCGAAGTCGCGCATCCCGCGAAAGGGAACGTGCGGGAGCTCCACGTATTGCTCCGGGTCAGCGACGCAGAGCAAGTCCCGCATCGGCTTGCACCGGAACTTGGCGAGCACACCGACGAGGTGCTCCGTGAACTGGGATGCGACGCCGACGAGATCGCGTCGCTGCGCGCGAGCGGGGCCGTGCGGTGACCGGCCCCCTCGACGGCTTCAAGGTGCTCGAGATCGGCGGGCCACCCGGCGCGTTCGCAGGCATGATGCTCGCTGACCACGGCGCCGACGTGTTGAAGATCAGCCGGCCCGGCGGTGGTGGCTCGATTGGCGCCGGCATCAGACATTCGGTGGACCCGATGGGTCGCGGACGGCGTTCTGTGGCGATCGACCTTCGCCACGACCAGGGTCCCGAGACACTCCTCCGCCTCGTCCGCGAGGCGGACGCGTTGATCGAAGGATTTCGACCGGGGGTCATGGAGCGGCTCGGAATCGGGCCGGCAGCATGCTTGGCTGAGTCGCCGCACCTGGTCTACGCGCGACTGACGGGGTGGGGACAGGACGGTCCGTGGGCACAGCACGCGGGACACGACGTTGACTACGTCGCGCTCAGCGGCACGCTCGACGCAATCGGGGAACGCGGTGGACCACCGATCATGCCGCTCAACCTCCTTGGCGACTGGGCGGGCGGATTGCTCTGCGCGTTCGGCGTCGTCAGCGCGCTGCACCTAGCCGCGCGCACAGGCCGCGGTGTGGTCGTCGATGCCGCGATGCTCGACACCGCGGCGCTCCTCGCTGCGGTGCCTCACGCGATGTCGAGTCGCGGCGCGTGGCGCGAAGGTCGCGCAGCGAACATTGGTCGACGGTGGGCATCCGTACTACTCGATTTACCGCACGAAGGACGACGGGCACATCGCAGTCGGCGCGATCGAGCCGCAGTTCTACGCGCAGCTGATCGAGCGTCTGGGCCTCTCCGAGGCCGACCTCCCGCACCAGATGGACGCAACGCGGTGGGACGAGACGCGCACTGCGATCGCCGAAGCATTCGCGACAAGGACTCGCGACGAATGGTGTGACGTCATGCAGGGCGCCAACGCATGCTGCGCGCCGGTCCTCGACTTTGCGGAGGCGCGCGATCACCCGCACAACGTCGCCCGAGGTGTCTTCGTCGACTTCGGCGGCGTGGTTCAACCTGCTCCCGCGCCACGCTTCGACGGCGCGGTCTCAGTCATCCGGTCGTGGACTGAATGCGATGTCCCCGACGAGCAGGTGCTCTCCGACTGGGGTCTCGAGACGGATGAAGTCACGGAACTGTTGGCCTGCGGCGCGGTCGCGGTGTCGGCATAGAGGAGGGAAACATGGAGTCCGTCGAGCGCTACTCACCTGTCGACTCGTTCTTCGGGAAGCCCTATGTCGACGTCGACGAGGAGCGCGAACAACCGCTGCCGCACCGCTACCTGCACGGCGGGTTCGAAGGCACCGACACGCGCTTCTCCTTCTATTTCCCACCGCGAGGGCAGTGCGAGGGTCGGATGGTTCAGACGTTCGGCGGCGCGTCCGGCGGTAACGAGATGTCCGCACAGACCGTCGGGATGTTGAACGCACATCACATCGCGTTCTCGAACGGCGCGTACCTCATCGAGTCGAACCAGGGGCACATCGGACCGAGCATGGAGGGGCTCGACGGAGACCTCTCCATCCTGTGTGGGCGCGCCGACGTCGAGACGGCGCGGTTGTCGCACGCGGTCGCCGAGGAGCTCTACGGAGCCCAGCCGCACCACAGCTACTGCTACGGCGGGAGCGGAGGCGGCAACTTCACCATCTGGGCGATGGAGCGTGCTCCTGATCTCTACGACGGTGGCGTCCCGTTCATGTTCGGCGGTTCATCGTTCTCGATGACACTCAACGCGGTGCGCGTCCTCGATCCCGTGATCGAGTCGGTGATCGACGCGATGGCGCCCGGAGGCAGCGGCAACCCGTTCGAGGGCCTGAGCACCTTGCAGCGCGAGGCCCTCGCAGCGCTGTACCGGGGCGGCTTCCAGAGGGGCGCCGAGCACCAGCTCCGGTTGCCCATGCCCGAGATCGGATGGCCTGGCATGCGCGGTGTGGACGCCATGCGGCTCGCCGATCCGGAGTACTTCGAGGCCTTCTGGACCGAGCCCGGATACGCCGGAGCCGATGGTGTGCTCGAAGCAGAGATCATCCACGAGAAGACCGCCGTCGACGCGGTTGTGACTGCGGAGGAGATGGCGTCGGCGAACAGGGACGGGTCAGTGGCCGGCGGGCCGATGATGTCGATGCTCCTCCAGATGCTCGGCTTGAGCGGCGACGTGCCGCTCGGAATCCGCGTCGCCGGGCTCGACGCCGCCACGCTCACCGGCGCGAAGGTCACCGTTGACGCGGGCGGTGCCGCTGGGCGCGAGTGGTACTGCTTCATGGTCGTCGGCGACGTATTGATCCCCACCGGGGAGGGTTCCTTCTTCGATCCAGCCCTCGTCGCGGACATCGCGCAGGGCGACGCGATCACCGTCGACAACCGCGACTTCCTGGCGTACTGCTACTCGGACCGGCACGAAGCACGGGACCCGTTGTCATTCGCGCAGTTCACCGTTGTCGGAACACCCATTTACCCGCAGCGTCCCGAAGTTCCGAGCCACCTCGCTTGGACGGGCGCCTTCGGCGGCAAGATGATCCTTCAGCAACACCTGATGGATCGTCCGTGCTGGCCTCCGGTAGCCATCCGCTACCACCGTTCGGTCCTGGAGCACCTTGGCGACGGAACAGACGACCAGTTTCGGATCTGGTGGACCGACAAGGCTCAGCATGTGCCGCCGGCACCCGGCACGCCGGACGCGACGCTCTCCATTTGGTACGTCGGAATCGTCAGTCAGGGCGTTCGGGACGTGATCGCGTGGGCAGAGGACGAGACACCTCCCGGTCGCACGATGGACTACGACTACGTCGACGGCCAGGTGCTCCTGCCGACGGCCGCGGACGATCGCGGCGGTATCCAGCCCGTCGTGACCGCCACCGCCAACGGCGCCGTTGTCGCGAAGGCCGCGCCGGGCGAGGACGTCGAGCTCGCGTTCACAGCGGAGGTTCCCACCGGTTGGGGAACGGTGATCGCGGCCGAATGGGACTTCGACGGAAGCGGCGCGTTCGCGAACCCGGTCGAGGGGATCGATGGACGAGGGCGAGTCGTGGAACGGTCGGTGTCACATCGCTTCGACGTCGCCGGTACGCACTTCGCGACGGTACGAGTGACGTCGCACCGCGACGGCGACGTCGCGGCACGAACCGAACGAATCGAGAATCTGGCGCGTGTGCGCATCGTCGTCGCCTGACGACGAACGACGCTGCTCGCACGAACAAGGGGGAAGAACCGCCATGCGGCATCGACGGTCACATCATCGAAGGCTCGGTCTGGTGGTCGGGTTGGCGCTCACGGTTTCGGCCGGAGTCCTGGCTCCGCCGGGGGCGTCCGCCGCAAGCCAGAAGTACGGCTATCCGACGATCGGAGCCAAGGCCGCATTGGCCAACCCGAACTGTGACGCCGAGGCCGAGCGCGTCAAGCAACCATTCCCGCCGCAGAAGTACGCGGGGATCGTCGGCGGATTTCCCTGCGTCACCGCATTTCCGAACAGCGCCGACAACGGTGGTGCAACCTCACCCGGCGTGGCCGGCGACACGGTGAAGGTCGTCTACTTCAACAGCACCACCGACCAGGGTGGGATGAACGCCGCCGACAGCTTCCGCGACTGGGTCGACACGTACGCGAGCCTCCACACCGAGACCTATGGACGCAAGATCGAGGTCACCGATCTACGCGCGTCCGGTACCAGCGAGGCAGAGCAGCGCGCCGACGCGATTCGCGTAGCGCAACTCAAGCCCTTCATCGTGGTCGACGGCCCCGGGTCCGGCGGCGTCTTCTTCGACGCCGACCTCGCCAAACGCAAGATCATCAGCTTCGGATATTCCGTGACCCCCGAGAGCGGCGAGAAGCAGCAGCCGTACCGATACGGACTCAACCCCGACGCCGACGCGCTCCAAGCGAACGTGGCCTCCGTCGCCGTTCCCCTCGTCGGCCAGAACGCGAAGTGGGCCGGTGACGATCTGAAGTCGCGAACGCGGAAGTTCGCGGTCGTTGCTCCGGACTCGATCGGGGGCGGCAAGGTGTTCGTCGAGCAGTTCAAGAAGGTCGGCGGTCAGGCGACCGCCTTCGAGTACCCGTACACGCCGTCGTCCTTCGTGTCGTCCCCGGACTCGTACGCCGAGCAGATCCCCACGATCATCAGCAGGATGCGTTCGGCCGGAGTCACGACCGTCGTGACCTTCGGCGACCTGAACTTCCTGCCCGTGATCACCAAGACGGCGACCGCCCAGGACTTCTTCCCCGAGTGGCTGATGACGGGGTTCCAGTACCAGGACATCGACGCCTTCAGCCGAGCCACCTCGCCACTCTCGTCAACCAAGGTTGACCAGACGCAATGGGCGCACGCCTTCGGGATGGGCACGCTCGGCCCGGACACGAGCGCGTCGAGCAGGCTCAAGGCATGGTACGAGTACTACTGGGGCACCGACCGACCGAACTTCGGCCTTGGTCGTGAATCCGGCCCGGTGTCCGCGATCTACGACGGCATCGCGCTCGCGGGACCCGACCTCACGCCACAACGCTTCCAGACCGCGCTCTTCAAAGATCCCTACAACTTCTACGGCAAGAAGTACCTGCCATGGACGAGCTACCAGCAGGGTGGCCTGACCGGTCGGCTCCTGTGGTGGGATCCGACTGCGCAGGGCGCGTCGAATGCCGTGGGTCTGCCTGGTACGGGGAAATACCAGTACCTCTTCGACGCCGACGCGTTCCTGCCCGGACGGTTCCCGAAGAAGCTTCCGCCGTACTTCGATCCCAACAAGAGCGTGCTCGTTCTCAATGCCGAGATCGTCGGTCCCTTGTACCCCTGTGACGGCTGTCCGAGCCAGACAGGTCAGCCGGCTGCATAGCGAGGACTTTCTCGTTCAGCAAGCGACGCGAAGTCGTCCACTGTTCCGGGAGGAATCACATGAACCGCGTGGAGACCGAGATCGCGCTGAACCGCGATCGCGCATGGCTGCTCGAGACGTTCACGACGACGGACGAGGAGTTGCTCCTCAGTCCGGTGACGGAGAGCGAGTACGAGCCTGACTTCTGGTGGGCGCCGAAGGACCACTTCGCGCATCTCGTCCGCGGCGAGCGTTCGTTCTGTCGCATCGTCACCGCCTTCGCGGATGGGCACCCGAGCCCGCTGAAGGCAGTGGCGCCCAACATGGGCGCCAGCGGTGAGTCGCCGATGGACTACGTGAACCGCGGCAATGACGAGTTCACGAAAGCGCATCGGCACCTCTCGCTCGCAGAGCTGATTCGCCTCGGCGAAGAGGCGAGGTCGGACACGTTCGCGCTGCTCACACGTCTCACCGATGACCAATTCGAGATGCAAATCCCCGGCGCGCCTTGGAGTGGCGGAACAGTCGGCGCGGTACTGGCGCACAACAGCGGCGACCACGCGCGCACACACTGGGCCTGGATCGAACAGGGTTGGAAGACCCTCGCACACAACTGAAGATGGTCAGGACTGACGCGCGGAAGGGACATCGTGCCGACGATCTTTGAAGGCCTGCGCGTCCTCGACCTGACGCACGGTCAGCCCGGCGCCGTCACGACGATGGTCCTCGCCGACAACGGCGCGACGGTCACACGGATCGAGCCGCCCGACGGCGTTGGCTACCGCGGCGACCCGAGCCGAAGCGCGCCCGGTCGTCCGCAGTGGCACCGCGGCAAGCGTTTCGAGCGGGTCGACCTTACGGAGCCTGCGGGCATCGACCGCGCACGCGCGCTGATCGCCGAGAGCGACGTGCTCGTCGAGGCATTTCGCCCCGGCGTCCTCGAGCGGCTCGGTATCGGTTGGGCGGTGCAGCGCGAGCTCAACTCCGCGCTCGTGAGCTGTTCGATCACTGCGTTCGGATCCGAGGGCCCGCTTCGTGACGTGCCGGGCTACGAGGCGATCGTGCACGCGGTCGCCGGCAGGCTGACCGAGTCGGGCGCGGGACGCGGCCGTCCCGGCTACATCGCGGTGCCGTACCTGTCGTTCGCATCATCGCAGTCCGCGCTGCAGGGAATCTGCGCCGCGCTCCTCGTTCGCCAGGCAACCGGGATCGGCCAGCGGGTCGAGACAAGCCTGCTCGCGAACCTCACGCCCTACGACATCCTCGACGGCGCGCGCCATGCGCTCGCCGCTCCAGCCGATGCCACCCCGTCGCCGCTTCCGGCAGCGGCGGCCCCGTCGACCGCGGCACCATTCAGCCTCGCCTACCTCACCTCACGCACGGCGGACGGGCACTGGATCCAGTGGGCGAACATGGCGCCGCACCTGTTCTGGGCCGAGGCCGACCTGCTCGGGTTCGGCGATCGTCGGACCGACCCCGCGTACGCGGCAATGCCGAACGGTGGGAGCGACGCCGTACGCATGGCGGTATGGGACGCGGTGCTCGCAGCCACCGCCGAACTGACCGCGGACGATCTCATTGACCGGGTACTCGCGGGTGGCGCGGTCGGCGCGGAGATCATGCGCACGACGCAGGAGGGAATGGACCATCCGCAGGCCCGGCACAACGGCGACGTCGTCGTCGTCGTCGACCCCGACCTCGGTCGCACGGAGCAGCTCGGCCCCGTCGCCACGTTCTCCTTCACACCGTCGGCGATCGCGGTCGGGCCGCGAGCCGACGCGACCTGGCCCACCGCGCGCCGCGGCGAGCTGCCTGCGCGTGGCCCGCTCAGCGGGATCACGATCGTCGAGGCCGCGGTGATGTACGCGGGCCCTTATGGACCGTCGGTGCTGGCCGATTACGGCGCGCGCGTGATCAAGCTCGAGCCGCTCACCGGCGATCCGATGGGGTTCTATTACGGCGACGGGCCGGCCAAGGTGATGTACGGCAAGGAGCGCGTGTCGCTGGACCTCAAGCAGCCTGAGGCGCAGGCCATCGCGCAACGGATCATCGCGAGCGCCGACGTCTTCGTCCACAACTACCGCCCCGGTGTGCCGGAGCGCCTCGGGATCGACGAACCGACGGTGCGCGCACTGAACCCGCGCCTGGTCTATTTGTACGCGGGCGCGTACGGCGCCGACGGGCCCTACTCGGCGCTCCCCGCGTACCACCCGTCGGCCGGCGCAATGTGCGGGAACGCGGTCCTCCAAGCCGGTACGGGGATGCCGCCCGGGCCGGATGCCGAGCTGTCCGACGAAGAGACGAAGCAGGTCTCGTTGCACCTGTCGAGCGCCAACGAGGGCAACCCCGACCCGAACGCGGCAATGGCGGTCGCGACCGCCATCCTGCTCGCGCTCGTGGCGCGCGTGCGTCACGGCGAGGGCCAGTCGATCCAGACCACGATGCTCAGCGCGAACGCCTACGCGATGTCCGACGACTGGATCCGCTACGCGGGCAAGCCAGACCGCATTGAGCCCGACGCCGAGCTCAATGGTGTTGGTCCGACGTACCGCCTGTACGAGACGGCGGATGGCTGGGTGTTCTTCGCGTGCACGAACGAAAGCGAATGGGCGCGGTTCGTCGACACGGTGCCGGGCGCGCCGCGAGTACCTGACGCTGACGCGCTCAGCGCGCTGTTCCGCACGCGCACCACCGACGAATGGCAGCGCGACATGGTCGCGGCCGGCGTCGCCTGCGTGCGCGCCGACTCGCCGGGCTACGGGTGGTTCCTGCGCGACCACCCCCAGGCCGCCGCCGCCGGCCTTCTCGCCGACGTCCAGCATCCCACGACCGGCCCCCACCGCCGACAGTCCCCGATGGCGACCCTCTCACTCACACCGGGACGCGCGCGGTCGTCGGAGCTTCTCGGTGCCAGCACGCGCCGCGTGCTCGCGGAGATCGGCTACACCGACGATGAGATCGACCGGCTCGCGCGCGACGCGATCGTCGGCCTCAAGTGATCCCGCGCTGAACGAGTTGAGGTGCGGAGTCAACAGAGGTCGGATCGCCGTTTGCGTGGTAACGCCGAGGTTCAGGCCTGCACGTTCGGGTGCGGATCACACTCGCCGTTCACAGGATGCAGGCGATGCGCGCTTCGAGGATCGAATCCGTCTTACTGTGTATGGTGAGCGCGTGTCAGGCGACGAGGTACCGCGCAAAGGCGACCTCGGATGGGGAGCGTTGGCGGGCGGGCGTGTCGTCGATGTCGATGAGTTCGCCAACTCGCGCCCCTATTTCGGTTTGCAGCGCGAGGCGGGGTACCTGTGGGGAGTGCTGCGCGACGAAGACCGGCGCCCCCTGGCGTTCATGCGCCGCCTCGCCGATCCTGATGTTGCGCCCTCCGAGGGAGCGCCACACGCGTTGGGCCCGCAACTCATACTGCAAACCGCCTGGGACGACGCTGCCGATCTGCACCTGCGCAAGGAAGCCCGACGCGGCTCGAGTGGAGACACCTTGACGCGCACACTCGACGGCCGGCACGTAGCGTGGCGCACCGCAGACGGCGACGATCTTCTCGTGCTCGGCGCGGAAAGTGCGCGCTGGGAGGAGTTGGGACTCATCGGTGTGACGGGGAAGCGCGTCGGTCCCGGGCTCCACTGGTACCTGCCAGGGCGCGACGACGCCATCTACTACCCGTCCCAGACCTGGGAAGTCACCGGTGAGGCGCTGGGGCGACCCGTATTCGGGTTCCTCTTCTACGAAGAGGCGTACATGCCGCCCGGCGGACGGCTCTACGTGCACCACGACCCGTTACTTGGACGCCAACTGCACACCACGTGGTTCAGCTGGGCAACGGAGTGGGACGACGACTCACTCGAGATCGGGCACTTTCTGTTCGGACACGACCGGTTCGCAATCGCCATTATCGGCGATCGTGACGGCAACGTCCGCACTACCGAGCACATGGAATGCGCCGTCACCCGATCCGCAGACGGCTACTGGGCCGATCGCATCGACTACGTGCTCGATGGTGAGGCCTGGGAGCTGGTACCGGAACCTTGGGGACGTATGGTCGATCTTGGACGTCCACCTAATCCGCAACAGCTCGGAATCATGCGACGCGTCGGGGAGAAGCGCCGTCCAATCAACTGGATGGCATGGGGCGAGTCCGTCCCCACGCACGGCGATCAACGCGCCGTCAGGTCACGCCTGATCGCGAGCGCGGGACCGCAATAAGTCCGAGGGGAGCAGCAGCAGCACTCCGTCGGGCTCTGTTGCATTGGGCGACCCGCGCGAAGGCGACAGTGGTGGGATGCTCCGATCTCATGCTCGTCCGGTACCGGCAGTCCCGAGTTCGGCATTCGCCGGGTTCCGGTTCCCACCCGACGTGATCGTGCTTGCGGTGCGCTGGTACTTGCGGTTCGGGCTCTCGTATCGCGATGTGGAAGAGCTCCTCGCGGAGCGCGGGATCGAGGTCGATCACGTGACCGTGTACCGGTGGGTGCAGCGCTTCACCCCGCTGCTGGTCGACGCGGCACGGCCGTGTCGCCACGCGATCGGAGATCGGTGGTACGTCGATGAGACCTATGTGAAGGTCGCGGGCCGATGGCGCTACGTCTACCGCGCCGTCGACCAGCACGGCCAGATCATCGACGTGTTCGTGTCCGCGCGCCGCGACCTCGGTGCCGCTCGCCGCTTCTTTACCGCCGCGCTCGCCGGTCACGGCGTCCCGGCTGAGGTGGTGACCGATCGGGCCTGGACGCTGCGCGCCGTCGTCGATGAGCTCATCCCGACCGCGTTCCACGACACGAGGCGATACGCGAATAATCGGATCGAGGCCGACCATGGCCAGCTCAAAGCTCGGTTACGGCCGATGCGTGGACTCAAACGCGACCACACCGCCCGCGTGATCGTGCGCGGTCACGCGTTCATGCAGAACCTCCGACGAGGCCACTACGAACTCGGCGTCGAAGCCCGGCCGCACCGACGCGTCGCGACGGCGTTCGCCGAACTCGCCAGAACCATCTGATCGGACACCGCACCCAGTCATCCGCGCGCACCGCCCGCCTTAACGCAACAGCGCCCCCTGGACCGAGCCCGCGGCACTGTCCGCCGGAGAAATTCTCAAGACCTCGGTGCGCGGCATCAACCCAAAATTATCAGCTGAGCCACCGCCATACAGGGATACCCGGGATCAAGCCGAGCCTTCTCTCCTTCTAACAGGCGGGTTGTGGGGCTAGGTGGAATCGAACCACCGACCTCATCCTTATCAGGGATGCGCTCTAACCGACTGAGCTATAGCCCCGGAGGGTCAGCGAGCGTAGCCGCGGCGTCTAGAGCGCCGACTCGTCTTCCGTGATCGAGATCTCGATCCCGCCGAAGATCTCAGCGAACAGGTTGTAGAACGCGGCGGCGATCACCGTAATTACGATGAGGAGCACGACGAGTACCGCGGCGACGAGCAACGTGCCCCGCAGGATCTCGCCGTCGAGGAACGTGAAGTCTTTCGTTTGCAGCAGATCGCCGAGGAACTTCTCGACGCTCTGGATCACGCCGGCCGCGTCGCCGATCACCCACAGCGCGACGAGCGCCACCATCACCACGGCCATGCTGCAGATGTAGAAGCACACAGAGACCTTCAGCACCGACCACAGGTCGACGCTGTTGATGGTCTGCCGGTAGCGGCGCTCGGTAGTCGGCGAGGGCGCGGCGGTGCCTTGCGGCCTCGCTTTCGCCGGCGAGGGCGCCGGGCGCGACGGCGCTGCTCGTTCCGGCGGCGGTTCCGGCTCGAGCTCCGGGTCAAGCGCCGACGGGCTCGAGCGCACCGGCGGCCAGGGCACGCGCGCGCTTCGCGTTGGCGTCGAAGGGCTGAGGTCGTCGGCGGCGCTACCCATCTTCGAGTTGTCCTTCTCCTGCGTCGGCTTCGAGTACCGGCGCCACTGCACTCACGGTCTCCCCTGCGGCCAACCGTGCCACACGCACGCCGGTCGCATCACGCCCCTGCGACGAGATCTCCTTGACTCCCATCCGGATCAGGTTCCCCCCGGAGGAGAACACGAGTATCTCATCGTCGGGGGCAACCGTGAACGCGGCGACCACCGAGCCCCTGGAGGCGGTGATCTTCATACCCCGTACGCCTTGCCCGCCACGCCCCTGGCGGTGGAAATGGTCGAGGCGGGTGCGCTTGCCGTGGCCGCTCGAGCTGACGAACAGCATGACGGTGTCGTCCCGGGCGACGTCGCAGCCGACGACGGCGTCGTCGGCGTTCCTCAGCTTCATGCCGCGGACGCCGGCGGTGGCGCGACCCATCGCCCGCACGCCGCTCTCCGAGAACCGGATGCTCATGCCGTTGCGCGAGACCATGAGGATGTCGTCGTCCCCGTTCGTCTGGACCACCTTGACGAGCTCGTCGCCCTCGTTGAGGTTGATCGCGATCAGCCCCGTGCGGAGCGACGAGTCGTACTCGCTCATCCTGGTCTTCTTGACCATGCCGTTGCGAGTCGCGAAGAAGAGATACGCGCCGTCCTCGTAGGTGCGGGTATCGATGACCGCCTCGATGTGCTCGTCGGGACCGAGCGCGATGAGGTTGACGATCGCAGTGCCGCGCGCAGTGCGCTCCTTCACCGGGATCTCGTGTGCACGCAGCCGGTAGACACGGCCACGGTTGGAGAAGAACAGAAGGTACGAGTGCGCGGTTGTGGTGAGGAGGTGCTCGACGTAGTCCTCGTCGCGCAAGTTGCCGCCGCGTACACCACGCCCACCTCGGCCCTGGCGCCGGAACGTGTCGGCCGCGACGGTCTTCACGTAGCCCTTGTGGGAGAGCACGACGACGACCTCTTCGTCCTCGATCAGATCGAGGGTGTCGAGGTCACCCGTGTCGATCGTGAGCTTGGTCTTGCGCTCGTCGGCGTAGGTCTTACGGATGTCGGCGAGCTCCTTCTTGATCACGGTGTCGAGCTTCGTCTTGCTCTTCAGGATCGACTCGAGCTCTCTGATGGTTGCCTGGAGCTCACCGAGCTCGTCGCGGAGCTTCTGGCCCTCGAGCTGGGTGAGCCGGCGGAGCTGCATGTCGAGGATGTAGTTGGCCTGGACCTCGGAGAACTCGAACGGCGCAGCCATCAGACCCGTTCGCGCGGTGTCGACATCGGCGGCGCCGCGGATGAGCGCGATGACGGCGTCGATCATGTCGAGCGCTTTCACCAGGCCCTCGACGATGTGCGCGCGCTCCTGCGCCTTCCGCAGGCGGTACTCGGTGCGACGGCGTACGACGTCGCGCTGGTGGGCGACGTACTCCTTGATTGCGTTCGAGAGATCGAGAAGCCGCGGTACGCCGTCGACGAGCGCGAGCATGTGCACCGGGAAGCTCGTCTGCATCGGCGTGTGCTTGTAGAGCTGGTTCAGCACCACCTGGGCGTTGGCATCACGCTTGAGCTCGACGACGAGCATGGTGGTGTTGCCGGCTGACGCGTTCCGCACATCGCGAACACCGTCGATGCGCCGTTCGTTGACGAGCTCGGCGATCTTCTGCCCGATGACTTCGACGGACGTCTGGTAGGGCAGCTCGGTCACGACGATGCGCGTCTCTCCTCGCGCACCTTCTTCGATCTCCGCGACCGCGCGCAGCTTGATGGAGCCGCGCCCGGTGGTGTACGCGTCGTTGATCCCGCTCCGACCGAGGATCGTCGCGCCCGTGGGAAAGTCGGGACCCTGCACGATCTTCATGAGGTCTTCGTTGGTGGCGTTCCCGTTGTCGAGCACGTAGGTGGCCGCGTCGATCAGCTCACCGAGGTTGTGCGGCGGGATGTTGGTGGCCATCCCCACCGCGATCCCACCGGCACCGTTGGCGAGCAGGTTCGGGAACCGGGCGGGCAGCACGTCGGGCTGCTCGCGGCTGCCGTCGTAGTTCGGCGACCAGGTGACGGTGTCTTCGTCGATCTCGCCGAGCAACTCCATCGCCAGCTGCGCAAGGCGCGCCTCGGTGTAGCGGGCTGCTCCCGGCCGGTCGTTGGGGTCGGGGGAGCCGAAGTTCCCGTGGCCGTCGATCAGCGGGTACCGGAGCGAGAAGTCTTGCGCCATGCGGGCGAGCGCGTCGTAGATCGCACTGTCGCCATGCGGGTGGTAGTTACTCATCACGTAGCCGACCGACGACGCCGACTTCTTGTGCTGCCGGTCGGGCCGGATGCCGTCCTCGTACATGCCGTAGAGGATCCTGCGTTGCACCGGCTTGAGCCCGTCGCGCGCGTCGGGCAGCGCGCGCGCGGTGATGACCGACATCGCGTACTCCAAGAAGGAGCGTTCCATCTCCTCCTGGAGCTCGACCGGTTCGATGTTGCCGTCGTTCAGAGTTCCCTGGACGCCGTCGTCGTCAGGCATGACCTTCCTTGCACTTTTGGCCTTCGCTTTCTTGGCCTTCGCTTCCATAGCTTTCGTGGAACCGACGCATGATCACGAGCCGCGGCTTACACGTCGAGGAAGCGCACGTCCTTTGCGTTCTTCTGGATGAAGCCCTTGCGCGCTTCGACGTCGTCGCCCATGAGCGTGGAGAACACCTCGTCGGCGATGGCGGCTTCGTCGACCGACACCCGGAGGAGCGTGCGCGTGGCCGGGTTCATCGTGGTCTCGCCGAGCTCCTGCCAGTCCATCTCCGCGAGACCTTTGAAGCGGTTGATCTTGATCTTGTTGCTCTCGTGCGCAGCCTCGAACTCGCGCAGCGCCGCCTCGTCTTTGAGGTACGTGCGCTCCTTGCCGATGTCGGCGCGGAACAGCGGGGGCTGCGCGATGTAGATGAACTCGTGCTTCACGATCTCGGTGAGCTGCCGGTAGAAGAACGTGAGGAGAAGCGTGCGGATGTGGGATCCGTCGACATCGGCGTCGGCCATGATCACGATCTTGTGGTAGCGCAGCTTCTCGAGGTCGAAGTCGTCACCCACGCCGGAGCCGATCGCGGTGATGAGCGCCTGGATCTCCTCGTTCTTCAGCATCTTGTCGAGCCGGGCGCGCTCGACGTTGAGGATCTTGCCGCGGATGGGGAGGATCGCCTGCGTACGCGGATCTCGCGCGCGCTTGGCGCTGCCGCCGGCGCTGTCGCCCTCGACGATGAAGAGCTCCGACTCGTTGGGATCGCGCGACGCGCAGTCGGCGAGCTTCCCGGGCATCGTTCCCGAATCGAGGAGCGACTTGCGGCGCGTGAGGTCGCGTGCCTGGCGCGCCGCGGCGCGCGCGTGTGCGGCCTGCGTGGCTTTCTGCACGGCCTGGCGCGCCTCTGACGGGTTCTCTTCGAGCCAGTCGGCGAGCTTCTCGTTCGTGACCTTCTCCACCAGCGAGCGCATCTTGGTGTTCCCGAGCTTGTTCTTCGTCTGACCTTCGAACTGCGGGTTCGGGAGCTTCACCGAGATGATCGCGGTGAGCCCCTCCCGGATGTCCTCTCCGAGGAGATTGTCGTCTTTGTCCTTGAGGAGGCCCTTGCCCTTGGCGTAGCGGTTGACCACGTTGGTGAGGGCCTTCTTGAAGCCCTCTTCGTGCATGCCGCCGTCGGTGGTGGCGACGTTGTTGGCGAAGGAGTGGATGCCCTCGTAGTAGCCGGTGTTCCACTGCATCGCGATCTCGATGTCGTGGTTCTCGCCGGTGTCGGCGATCGAGACGACCCGCTTGAACAGTGGCTCTTTCGACGCGTTGAGGTGCTTGACGAAGTCGATGATGCCGCCGGCGTACTTGAAGGTCTGGTCGGTGACGGGATCGACGCGCTCGTCGCGGAAGTGGATCTCGAGCCCCCGGTTGAGGAACGCGGTTTCCCGGACGTGCTCGAGGACCGTCTGCGCGCGGAACTCGGTCTCTTCGAAGATGGTCGCGTCGGGCCAAAAGGTGATCGTGGTACCGCGCTTCTTCGACGCCGCGACGCGCGTGAGCTTGCCTTGCGGCTTCCCGCCCTTCGCGTAGTGCTGCTCGAACTTGCCGCCATGCTGATGGATCTCGAGGTCGAGCCGACTCGCCAACGCGTTCACCACCGACACGCCCACGCCGTGCAGCCCGCCCGAGACCTTGTATCCGCTGCCGCCGAACTTGCCGCCGGCGTGCAACATCGTGAGCGCGATCTCGGCGCCGGTTTTCCCCTTGTAGTCGGGATGTGGATCGGTGGGGATGCCGCGCCCGTTGTCGACGACGCGACACCCGCCGTCGGCCAGCAACGTGATGTCGATCTTGGTGCACTCACCGGCCATCGCCTCGTCGACGGAGTTGTCGAGCAGCTCCCAGACGAGGTGGTGCAGGCCGGTGGGGCCAGTGGATCCGATGTACATCCCGGGGCGCTCGCGGACGGGTTCGAGGCCCTTGAGAACGGTGATGTCCTTGGCGTTGTACGCCACGCGCGCGGCACCTCTCGCAACGTTCGGGGAATGGGCCCTCCGGCCGGCCGGTTTTACGGTAAAACCGCAGGTCAGAGCAGTTATTTCGGCGACCTTCAGCTTACCAGAGCACCCCGGGGAAACGGGTGCCAAACGGGTGGAAATTCGCGCCCTATTCGGAGCCCTCACTGGGATCGACCCGGACCCGGATTCCGCGGACGATCCCGGACCCGACGAGGTCGTTCGCGCGGTCGACGATGTCACTTTCGAGGTAGCGCAGCTGGCTCGCCCAGAGCGGGCTGTCGACCGCGATCGCGGCCGTTCCGTCGCGCACCGCCTCGAGTCGCGCGTGCGCGGCGACGTCGGTCCCGACCACTTCGTCCCACCGGTCGGTGAGCGCGCGCAGCACGCTGCTCTGGGGTAACCCGAGCTCCGCTTGCACTCGTGCGAGCGCATCGGCAATCGGAACAGGCTCACCGGTTTGCCGTTCGGGCACCGAGCCGGTTTGCCGTTCGGGCACCGAGCCGGTTTGCCGTTCGGGCACCGAGCCGGTCACGCGGCTTCCAAGTGCCCGTCGTCGACACGGAGAAGAAGCTCCGCGTGCATCCCCGCCGGCACCGACCCGGCAGTGGTGACCAGGGTTTGCGCGGCATCGAGGTGTGCGAGGAGTGCGGCGGCGCGGTGTTCGTCGAGCTCGCTGAACACGTCGTCGAGTAGCAGAACCGGCGGTGTGCCGACGACATCGGTGCTGAGGCGATGGCCTCCGACGCGCAGCGCGAGCGCGAGGGTGCGCTGCTCGCCTTGCGACGCGTGGAGGCGGCTGTCGAGCCCGCTGACCTGTAGCCGCCACTCGTCGCGATGGGGCCCGGTGAGTGTGACTCCCCGCTCCAGCTCGGCCCGCCGTCGCTCGCCGAGGGCGGCGAGCAGCGCCGACTCGGCCTCGGCCGGAGTGGAATCGCCAAGCCAGGCTGCCTCGTATGCAGCGCTGACGGCCGCCTCTCCCGCGAGCTCGCCGTAGGACGCCTCCACCAGAGGCGTGAGCCGCTCGAGCATCCGTAGCCTCCCGCGCGTGAGCTCCGCACCGGCGCGCGCGAGCTGGGCGTCGAACACGTCGAGCGTGCTCTCGGCGTCGACGTTCCGGATGCCATGTTTCAACAACGTGTTTCGCTGGCGCAAGACGCGCTCGTAGTCGGCGCGTACCGCTACGTATCGCGGCGCAGCCGACACGAGCAGATCGTCGAGGTAGTCGCGCCGGCCGGCCGGTCCGCCTTTCACAAGTTGCAGGTCGTCGGGCGCGAACACCGTGACCCGCATTACAGCGGCGCGGTCTTGCGCGTGCTGCAACGCCTGACGGTTCATGCGGACGCGATTTCGTCCGCTCGCGCGTATCTCTGCTTCGAACAGTTGCACGCGCGTGCCATCGACGACCTCCGCGCGCACGATCGCCGCGTCACAGCCGGCGCGCACCAACGCGGCATCGGGGACACCTCGAAACGACGCGCCGGTCGCTGCCCACGCGACTGCTTCGAGCAAGCTGGTCTTTCCTTGTGCGTTCGCCCCGGAAATGACCGTGACGCCCGCCGTGAGCTCGAGCGCGGCTTCCCGGTAACAACGAAAGTCGGTGAGCCAGAGCCCGGCGAGATACATGCGGCGGCGCGGCCGGCTCAGGAGACGCGGACTGGCATCAGCAGGTAGAGGAAGTCGGGGCTGTCGGTTGCCCGTAACACCGCAGGTTTCAACGGGTCGATCGACTCGAGGACGACCTCGTCGGACGCGGCAGCGTCGAGACCATCGAGCAGGAACTGCGAGTTGAAGGCCACTGTGAGCTCACTGCCTTCATACTTCGCCTCGACCGACTCATGGGCCTCCCCGACGTCCTGCGCGATCGCGGACAGCTCGAGCATCTCCGCGGTTTGTGAAAGCCGGATCGGCGCGGTGTCGCGACTCTGCCCGACCAGTCGCACCCGATTGACGGCCGCCTGAAGCGCATCGCGCGCAACGGTGAGCCGGTTCGGGTAACCACTCGGGATGAGTTGCTGGTAGTTGGGGAACTCACCCTCGATCAGACGAGTCGTGACTTCGGTGGTACCCACTCGGAACACCACTTCTCGTGCGCCGAGTACCACGTCGATCTCACCGTCCGCGCTCGTGAGCAGTCGTTGCACCTCGGCAAGGCCCTTCGCCGCGACCAGAACCTTCTGGCCCTCGGCGAGCATGCTGACCCCTTCGAGGTCGCGCAACGCCAACCGGTACGAGTCGGTTGCGACCAACCGGAGCCCACCCGCGGACGCGGTAAGTAATACACCAGTGAGGATGGGTCGTGCGTCGTCCCTTGACGCGGCCGACACTACCTGGCGAAGCGCTTCGGCGAACGCGCCCGCGGCAACGCGCACACCTGTTTCTGTGATTTCGGGCAAGCGCGGGAATTCGGCAGTCGACAGCGTACGCAGCGTGGTCCCGAAGCGGCCGGCCTCGATGTGCGCGTCGTCGTCGGACAACTCGACCGTTACCGTGCCGCCTTCGAGTTGGCGCACGATCTCCGAGAACAACCGCGCCGGCACGACCGCACTGCCGTCGCCATCACTGTCGGCCGGTACGCGTACCCGGATCGTGAGTTCCAAGTCAGTACCAACCAATTCGAGCAGACCGCCGGACGTCGATACACGCAAGCCCGACAGCACTGGCATCGCTCCCGTCCGTGACGCGACTGCACGTTGTGCGGTGGCAACGGCCTCTGCCAGCGTGTCGCGTTCACAACGAAACTTCACTCAGGCCTCCCAACGAAGAAATCTAAGATCGTGTTGTTGTAGTAATAGGGCGTGTGGATTGGGGAAACACGGCATTCGGGCAGGTCACGAGCACCTTCGACGTGCGTGGTTCTTCCACCGTTGTCCACAAACACAGTGAGTCATCATGCGGTCCTCTGGGGTTCTCCCCAACCGTGCAGGTGTTTGGTCCTCGTCCTCCACAGCATTATCCACTGCTGCCCAGTCGAATTCGGGTGATGAGCTCGTTGACCTGGTCGAAGATCACGTGGCGTTCGGTCATTTGCTGCTTGATCTTGTCGACGGCATACATGACCGTGGTGTGATCCCGGCCACCGAACGCTTCGGCGATGCGCGGGTAGCTGAGATCGGTGAGTTCCCGCATTACGTACATGCCGATCTGGCGGGCTGTGACGAGTGGTCGGCGTCGGCTCTTGCCACAGAGGTCATCGGGAGTCCAAGCGAACATCTTGGCGGTTTCGTCGAGGATGAGGTCGGGGGTGACCACTCGGGGGGTGATGGGGGGAAGCAGATCGGCGAGGACTCGTTCGGCGACTTCTTCGGAGAGCTCGGCCCGGTGGAGACTCGAGTACGCGGCAACCCGGATCAACGCACCTTCGAGCTCACGGATGTTGTCGCTGATGTTCGTGGCGATGAAGGCGAGCACCTCGGGCGGGATTCCGCCGAGGTGCTCTGACTCTGCCTTCTTGCGAAGGATGGCAAGCCGGGTTTCGAACTCAGGCGGCTGGACGTCGGTGATCAGGCCCCATTCGAACCGTGTACGTAAGCGCGCTTCGAGGCTGGCGATCGATTTGGGCGGTCGGTCGGACGAGATGACGATCTGCCCGCCCTCACCGTGGAGCTGGTTGAAAGTGTGGAAGAACTCTTCCTGGAGTTCCTGAGTGCGTTCGAGGAACTGGATGTCGTCGATCAGGAGTACGTCGAGATCGCGGTAACGGCGCTTGAAGCCGGGCATCGCCTTGGCCCGGATGGCGTCGACGAACTCGTTCATGAACGACTCGGTGGACACGTAGCGGACCCGCTTGTTCCGGAACACGGTCCGGACGTGATGCCCGATGGCGTGCAGCAGGTGGGTTTTGCCCAGCCCTGCCGGGCCATAGATAAAGAGCGGGTTGTACGAACGGCCCGGGCTTTCAGCGACGGAGAGCGCCGCCGCATGCGCGAAGCGGTTGGACGCGCCGATCACGAACTGGTCGAATGTGTAGCGCGCGAGCAGCGTGCCCGATGTCCAGGTACCGTCGCCGCCGGGGCCAGGAACCGGATCGGCACCCCCTGGGTGTTCCGGCTCGGCGCGCGCACGAAGAGGTGGCTCCACCGAGCTGTAGTCGAGCTCGGTGTCGTCGAGGGAGATGGATTGGGCCTCGCGGGGGTCCGTGTCGACGCGCAGGTCGACACGCACGGTTTCGCCCGTGCGGTCGCGGATCGCGTCGGTGAGCATCCCGGTGTAGCTCGAGCGGATGCGGTCGGCGGCGAGGGAGCTCGGCACCCCCAGGACGAGGTGCCCGCCGTCGTACGAGAGCGGCCGGACCCCGTTGAACCACATCGCCCATGTGGCAGGCGCGAGCTGCTCCCGCAGCGCGGCTGCCCCTTTCCCCCAAAGCTCTTCGGCCGTCACGAGCCCCGCCCTCCCTTTTTCCACAGGAGTATCCACAGGTGTGGAGAGCGGCGAAGGACCGCGTCCTCACCGCGTCGGCCGGGTGGAGCCGGAGCTCAACCGGGGAAGTTCGCGACGGCCGGCCGCAGCCCCGCGAGGCGCGGAAACGTAGCACCAGCCCCGGTGCACGACAAGGGGCAGTTGACTTACGGACACGGCGAGCTTCACGTTGCGTTCCCGGCCCCGCGCGCCGGTACACTCGGGGATTCCGCCTCCCGCGCGGATTCCTGCTCCGAGCCCGCGCGCGGTCGCCTCGAGGAGGCCATTGTCGTGAAGCGCACGTACCAGCCCAACACTCGCAAGCGCTCGAAGACCCACGGCTTCCGCATGCGCATGCGGACCCGTGGCGGTCGGGCCGTGCTCCGGGCCCGCCGCGCCCGCGGCCGGAAGCGGCTCTCGGCCTGATCTGGCGCGTCCGCGACCGTGCGACCTTCCAGGCCCTTGCCCGGGCTCCCCGCCACCGGGTCGGTCCGGTGTCCCTCCGCTTCTCGAACAGCGGAGCCACAAACCCGCCCCGAGTTGCCTACGCCGTCGGTCGCCGCGTGGGCTCGGCGGTCGACCGCAACCGTGTTCGTCGGCGTTTGCGCGCGGCGGTCTCGGTCTGCGGCGACGAATTGGTCGAGGGCGGGGCGTACCTCTTCGAAGCCGAGCGTTCGGTGTTGACTCTTGGGTTCACCGAACTGTGCTCGTTCGTCGGAGCATCGATCCGGGGCGCACGGGACGGCCGAGCATGAGGGGCGTGTCCCTCACCGAGACGCCTCCGGCGCGGCCCACGGTGTTCGCCCGGCTCCTGATGCTGCCCGTTCGCGCGTGGCGTCTGGTGAGTGTGCAGCTCCCGCCGAGATGTCGGTTCCACCCGTCGTGCTCGCAGTACGCGCTCGACGCGCTCGCGCTCCACGGAGCCCGACGAGGGTCCTGGCTCGCGGCGCGTCGCGTCGCGCGGTGCCACCCCTGGCACCCCGGGGGCTTCGACCCCGTCCCTGAACCGAACGTACGTTCGAGTCACGTCGTTCCCCAAACGTGACAGAAGAGAGCTGATCCCGATGGTTCTGGCAGCTGGCTCGATCTTCGACCCGATCTACAACTTCTTCGGCGCGATCCTCGCGTTCTTCTACGGGCTGATCCCCAACCTCGGGGTCTCGATCATCCTGCTCACCGTCGTCGTGATGCTGGCGCTGTTCCCGCTCACCGCCAAGCAAGCCAAGGCGATGATGCACATGCAGCGGGCGCAACCCGAGATCAAGAAGCTCCAGGCGAAGTACAAGAACGACAAGCAGAAGCTCAACGAAGAGGTGATGAAGTTCTACCAGGAGAACAAGATCAACCCGCTTGCAGGTTGCTTGCCGCTCCTGGTCCAGATGCCGATCTTCCTCGCGCTGTTCAAAGTGATGCGTGAGCCCTATAAGCACATTCCGAAAGGGTCCGACCTCTACGCGGCGTTCTGCACGGCCGGAGGCCACGTGCACAAAGTCCGGTGCGACGTGCCGAGCAAGGGTCTGCCCAAGCCGCAGGACTTCCTCGGGATGGACCTGTCGCAGAGCGCCACCGGGGTCAGCGGCGGCTTCCTCGACGCCCTCCCCTACTTCATCCTCGTGGGCCTCGTGATCATCACGGCATTCGCGCAGTCGCGCCAGAGCCGTCGCAACGCGCCGAACATGACGTCGCAGATGGCGATGATCAGCACCGTGCTGCCGATCGCGTTCGGCTTGTTCTCCCTGCAGTTCCCCGCCGGCCTGGTGTTGTACTTCCTGGTGAGCAACCTGTGGCGGCTCGGGCAGCAGGAACTCATCATGCGCAAGATCACCGGGCCTCTCAAGGCGCAAGGCCCGATCGACGTCAAAGGCGCGGAGCGACCTCGAGCGGAGATCGAGACCGAAGAGGCCGCGCCACCGACGAGGGCGCCGGGGGGCCTGCGCAAGCTCTTCCAGCCGGCGCTCCCGAGCCCGGACCCCGGCGCGGAACCCGCGCCAAACGGCGAGGATGCACCGAAGCCGAGTGGCAACCGGCCTGCCAAACAGTCAGGAGCACCGGCACAATCAGGATCACCGACGTCGAAGCCCAAGCCGAAGTCCACTCCGTCCAAGAGTGGAGCGGGCAGATCCTCGAGTGGCGGCGGCGGGCAGAGCAGTAGTCAGCAAGCGGCCCGTCGCCGCAACAACAAGAAGCGCAAGCGGCGGTAGCCGCTCCACGATCAGTTCGCGCTCGAGGCCCGGCGAACCGCAAGGCCTGCGGCCAAGAGCGCACGAGTCGAGACGAGCACGCACGATGGAGTGGGTGGAGACGACGGGGCGCACGGTCGAGGAGGCGCTCGACGCGGCGCTCGACGAACTGGGGGTCGACAACGACGAGGTCGAGTTCGAGATCTTGGAGCAGCCCCGAGGCGGGCTGTTCGGCCGGCTCTCGGGAAGTGGGGCACGGATCCGTGCCCGCGTG
>JBBDHW010000055.1:0-37654 GCA_040880805.1 Acidimicrobiia bacterium
TGCTCGCCCGCGCGCTGCTCGTCGACGGCAACGTCGACGAGGCCGACGAGATGGCGACCGCGAGCGAGCAGCTCGCCGGCCAGAACCTCAAGACCGCGATCGGCTGGCGGGTGGCGCGCGCCGAGGTGCTCGCCGAGCGCGGTGACGTGGCCGGCGCGGTCGCGATCGCGGAGCAAGCGGTCGACATCGCGGCCGGGACCGACCTCGTCATCGACCACGCCGATGCCTGCGCCGCGCTCACCGCGCTGCGCGCCCGCGCGGGCGACGCGGCCGGGGCCCGGGCCGCGCGTGCCGACGCCCGGCGTCTCTACGAGCAGAAGGGCGCAACCGTCCCCGCGGAACGCCTCGCCGAGAACGAAGCGCCCGCGGCGACCACGCACCCCGTGCCGTCGCTGCCGCGGTCGGTGCGCGACGACAACGAGGAACGTCACGATCACCCCCGGGCCGAGAACCGCGCGAGCCGGGTGCTCGCCCGCTACGAGCAGCTCGTATCCGAACGCCGGTACGACGAGGCGGCCGCCCTGTACGCCGACGACCTCGTGGCCACCGACCGACGCTCCGGGGTCTCGGTTCCGCCGTTGGGACCGGTCGAGCTCCAGCAGGGTGTGCGGCTCACCTTCGACCTGTTCGACGGGTTCGACAGCGTCAACGTCGCGGTACGCGGCGAGCGCCTGGTCCTGAGCAAGCTGGCGCTGCGAACTCACGACGGTCTCGAGGTCCCCTTCCTTCAGCTCTTCGAGATCGACGACTCCGACCGGATCCGCGCGACGACCCACTTCGACCCCGATGCCCTCGCCGACGCGATCGACGAGCTCGACGAGCGGTACCTCGCGGGCGAGGGCGCCGAGCACGCGGACGCGATCCGCCCGATGCTCGAGCACCTCGCCGCGTTCCACGCGCGGGACTGGGAGGCACTGGCGCAGAGCGTGCGCGACTACGAAATCGTCGACCATCGCGGCCTGTGGCCGGACACCGGACCCGAGGCCTACGTCGAGCGGATGCAGAGCCTGGCGGCAACAGCGCCCGACGTGACGATCGTCGCCCGGCAGCTCCATCTACGCGGCGACGCGGGCTTGATCACTGCCGTTGTCCGGGCGACCGCGGCGCAGGGCGACCGTTACGAGTACACGTTCCACACCGTCAGCCGTCCCGGTCGCATGGAGTATTTCGACGAGGAGGACTTCGCGGCCGCGCTCGCACGCTTCGACGAGCTGAGCCGCACCGACCCGAGTCCGCCGCGCGTCGAGAACGCCGCAAGCCGTATCTGGGCGCAAGTGATCGCCGCGGTCAACTCGGGAGCCAGCCTCGACGACCTTGCAGAGCTGTACGCACCGTTCCACTTGGACGACCGCCGACCGGTCGTCAACTTCGGCGAGCGTGACAGCGCCGGCGTGGGCCGGGCGCTCGACGTCTTCCGCGAGCAGGGCTACGAATTCGAGGTTCCGACCGCGCTCGCCGTTCGAGGAGAACGCCTTGCACTGTGCGCGAGCCGGTCCCGGACGTCCGGCGGCTACGAGAGCGCCCAGCTCGATGTCGTCGAGGTCGACGAGCAGGGCCGGCTGCTCGACTGCGTCCAGTTCGGCGAGGCCGACCTCGACGCCGCGATCGACGAGCTCGACACCCGCTACCTCGCCGGCGAGGGCGCCGAACACTCAGATGTCGTGCGCGCGGCGGGGCGGGTCCAACATGCCTTCAACGAAGAACCGGACGCACTCGACGCGCTCTGCTCGCCGGACTTCATGCTCGACGACCACCGTCGCCTCATGTACGGCGAGGGCGACCGTGACTACTTCGTCTCGATCCGACGCGCCAGCTCCGACGCGCACGTCCGGGCAACGGCCACGATCAACCGCAGCATCTTCGTCCAGGGTCGAGCGCTCCTGGCGGTCCAGGATCTTCACCGCGACGACGCGGACGGCGCCGACTACCGCTGGGGGTACAGCGTGTTGGTGGCGTTCGACGCGTTGTGGCGTCTCCAGCGCCTCGAGTGGTTCGACGACGACCACTGGGATGCCGCGCTCGCCCGCTTCGACGAGCTCGCAGCCGAGGTTCCCGAGCCGGCTGCGGCCAAGCCCGATTCGTACGCCCTGTTGACTCGCGCCGTGCGGTGCGCGCACGCATACGACGAAGCGTTCGCGGCGCAGGACTGGGATCGCATCGAGGCGTCATACCACGACGATGTCGTCAACGAGGACCGGCGCAACGCTGTCAGCTCGGGCGTCACGACCGGACGAGACGGGTTGCTCGAGCTCGTTCGCCGGTTGGTCGACGTCGGGTTCACGACCGTCACGCAGACACCCGTTGCGGTCCGCGGTGAGGCCCTCGCGCTCGTGCACCGAACCTGGGAGACGGCGAGCGGCTATTGCCTCGAGCTGCTCGCCGTCATCGAGTACGACGAAGAGGACCGGATGACCGCGAACGTCATGTTCGACCTCGACGGCCATGGGGCCGCCCTCCAGGGGCTCGACGACCGATACTGCGCAGGCGAAGGCGCGGCCGACGCGTACCTGATCCGCCGCGCGGGTGACTTCGTCCGGTCGCTCGCCTCACCCGATGGGGCCGCGACGCTCGCCCTGGTCCATCCCGACGTCCGCTTCACGGACCACCGCCGCCTCGGGTTGGGGACGTTGGGGTTCGACGGTGTGCGCGGGATCCTGGCCGCTCGCGCCGAGCAGATCGCCGCGGACACGTCGTACTTCCGGGACCTCGCGGTGCGCGACTCCACGACGATGGGGCTGCTCGTGTCAGCCGGGACCGGTCCCGATGGTACCGAGGTGCTCTACGAGCTGTATTGGGTGTCCCGCTGGGTGGCGGGGAGGACGCTCGACGTCGACGGGTACGACCCACCCGACCACGACGCGGCCCGCGCCCGCTTCGACCAGCTCGCGGCCACCGACCCGCGCACACCGCACATCCACAACGCTGCCCTGCAGGTGTTCGCTCGGGCCGACTGGCTCCTCGGCCATGGTGAAGCCGCTGCGGGATACGCGCTCATGGCGGACGACGTGGTCGGCACCTTCCGTCGTCGGGCCGTGTCGAGTCCGCCGACCTCCGGGAGGGAGGAGTTCGAACGCGTCATCCGGTCGATGCGCGAGACCTTCCCCCGTGCGACCTACGAGCCGGTCGCGGTACGCGGTGACCGCCTCGCGCTGGTCAGGATCAACATGCTCACCGACGCGGGCTTCGAGGTTCCACATCTCGGTCTGTACGAGATCGACGAGGCCGAGCTGATCTCGCGCGTGGTGACATTCGACGACTCCGACCTCGTCGGCGCGCTCGAGGAGTTGGAGCAACGACACCGCGAGCTGAGCGGCGACACGTACACACATGCCGAGCAGTCATTCGCGGAGCGTTCGATCGCCTACCAACGTGGCGACCTCGACACGATGCTCACGTTCTTGAGTCAGCACTACCAAGTGGTCGATCACACGCCGGTCGGGTTCGGAACCGCCGATGCCGCGGGCCTTCGCGCGCAGATTGCAGCTTGGGATCCCCAGGTGCCGACAGTCGTGATCCAGGCCAAGCGGTACGTGTCGGAGCGCGCCATCCTCGAAGCGATCGCGCACCGCGGCACGACCGATGACGGTTCCGACTACGTCTGGGAGAACGCCACCGTCGCGTGCTTCGACGCGAACGGACTGGTGGTCGCCGACCACAGCTTCCCGATCGAGCAATGGGACGAGGCGGTCGCCCTGTTCGACGAGCTCGCGACCCTCGAGCCGTAGCGCCGCCGAAGACGACCGGTACACGCTTCCTACACGTCCTTGGTGTAGAATGCGTGTATGGCTCGGGTCCGGACGAACATCGAGATCGAAGACAGCTACGTCCGGGCGATCATGCAGCGCTACCGAGTGCGGACCAAGACCGAGGCCGTCGACCTCGCCCTCCGCCACCTCGCGGGACAGCCGATGACCCGCGCCGAGGCACTCGCCATGCACGGCGCGCTCGCCATCGACGAAGTGCCGGCCGACGGCGCACCGGCCGATCACGCGTGATCCTCGCCGACACCTCGGCGTGGGTCGAGTACGACCGCGCCAGCGACAGCGCGGTCGACCGGCGTCTCACTGAATTGATCGCGCACGACAACCCGATCGCGGTCACCGAGCCCGTCATCATGGAGGTGCTCGCGGGCGCGCGTACCGACGAGCGCGAGTCAGAGCTCCGGCGGCTGCTCATGCGGTTCGAGCTCCTCACCTTCGATACGACCGCCGATTTCGAAGGCGCGGCTCGTATCTACCGCCGATGCCGCGCAGTCGGCGTAACCCCGCGAGGCATGATCGACTGCATGATCGCGGCCGTCGCGGCGCGCACCAATTCGGCGCTGCTCGCCCACGACGCCAACCTCGACCGGGTCGCTCGGGTCGTAGGCATCGAGATCGACGACGCGTCGGCGGCGTAGCGGCCGGCCACCCGACGATCACTACGAGGCGTCGGCGCTTCGCCAGACGACCTCGAAGAGACGCACCGGGTCGTCGAAGCCCTTCAGCGTGACGTCGCCCCGGTCCCGGGTTCGCCCGCGACCAGCACCACACGGCGCGCGCCGGCTTCGACCTCCTTCCACGCGTCGACGACTGCGTCGCGCTCGGCCTCGCGGCCGACGAATGCGAACATGTCGCCCTGGTCGATGACCGGCGGCAACGGCACGGCACGTTCGACGTCGCCTTCGTCGGCCAGCCGCGTCCACACGACTTCGCACGCCGTGATCGCCTCCATGCCCTTCGCATCGACGTCACCGACGAGGCGCAGCTCGTGCTCAGTGCGCGATCCGGCGAGGACGCGAACGATGTCCGACACCAGAATCTGGTCGCCCTCGGCCGCCGCGCACAGCCGCGACGCCTCCACCACCGGCGTCCCGAACCAATCGCCGTCCTCGAACGACGCGTCACCCGCGCTGATCCCGACCCGCATCGCCAACCGCGTCCCGGCGGCTCGGCGGTTCTGCGCGTCGACGCCATACTGCATCGCCACCGCGCCGGCGATCGCATCGGCCGCGGCCGGGTACGAGACCATCAGCGCGTCGCCGATCGACTTGACTTCGGTTCCGCCCGTGCGGCAGATCGCCTGGCGCAGGACGGTGAAGTGCTCGCGCCGGAGGTCATCGGCCGCGGCGTCGCCGACGTCCTGAGACAGTGCGGTCGAACCGACGAGATCAGTGAAGAGAATCGTCACCAATCCCGACGTGCCCACAGCCCCTCCCGACCGCGGCCTCGCAACGCGGTCGTCGGAAAAACGCTACTGCGAGTGGGAAGGGCCGATGAGATGCGTGCCGCGTTGGTCGGCGTCCGACGATCTGGCCGGTGGCGACACTCGCGACGTGCGCGTTCCCAGAGAACAGCGGGCCACCAAGCCAAGGTTGCGATTTCCGATTACCGCTGGCGGCAGGTCGGCCGCGTATCACGCTCTTCGTTTCGTGTTCGAGTAACGACCGCACTCGACACGAGGACGGACAAGCGTGAGTACTCCGAAACGGCTTGTGCACGCCGAAAGTCGTCCACGCCATGTCGGTGTGGAGGTGATGGTGTGGAGCTAATCGCGTTGCTTTCGAACCCCTCTGTCAACCCGGAGTGGGACGAACTGCTCCAGATGGCGAAGGCAGGTGAGCTGTAGAACCGGCGTCCAGAGGCTGACGTTCGTCAACGCGACTTTCGTAACCGACGATGCTGGATCGAGGGGGATCCCGATTGGAGATTCTTGGCTCCAGTGACTGCCCGCTTCCTCGGCCGCGAAGGCGCGCTGTACACGCACGTAGACAACAAGAAGCACGACGTCACCGACGACGTCGAGTGGGACCGAATCTGCATCGCGGCCGCCTGGGTCACGCTCGATCGCTATGAATCGGCCATAACCAGCGGCAACTGGGAGCCAGAACTATGACGACTCGCCGTCAAACTGTTCTGCACGAAGAGCAGATCGAAGCTGTGATCGACCAGTTCAACGAGTTCGCTGACAAACAGGCTGACCTCGTCCGAGGCAAGAACCGTGAGCGCGTCTACACATTGAAGCCGGAGCATCAGCCATCGGTCGATGCTGCTCTCTCGGCGCAGCTTCGGGACGTTCTGGAAGACGAGATCGTTCCCGCGACCGAACTAGAGGACGCCAAAATCCTCCCGGTCGAACTCGACCATGAGGTGATCAAGAAGGCACTGATCGGTCTCAAGCTGGAGACACTCAAGAGAGTCGCGGAACGCAGCGCTCTCGAAGGTACCGGTAACGCCGAAAGTCTCGCCACGCGGATCGCGGAGAGCTACGCATGGAATCGAGAAGAGATCGCGCGGCTCATTCTCGCAAGCGAGGACGAGCCCGCTGTTGAGCGAGCGCATGTCGACCGTCTCTATGCGCTATACGACTCGCCGCCGCTCGACTATGTCTACGAACGCCTCAGATACGTACTCGGGCGCTACATCCGTATCGGCGTCGCTCGCTGGTTCGTCTTCGAAGAACTCGAGAGTGTGACCGGACAACTCACGCTGCGGGGAACGCTACGCGCGTACAACGCGACTGTCACCGAAGTCGAAGCCAATCCAACGGTCGTCGGAACACCCGCACGCGATCACAGGATTGAACTCCTAGTAGACAACAGTCCGCTACTCCACGTCCGTCACGGGAGCGCTAACGAGAGCTCGGCTGCCGTGCGTGCACTCGAAATCGCCACCCGCATCCAGGTACTTGGAAAGCCGACGCTGGGCGCAGGCGCCTCAGCGGCGCTTGCGACCCTCGCACCTGCGTCACTCTTTATGCTCGACCTGCTCACGACCCGATTCGGCACCGCAGGACTTCATAACAAGAACATGACGGTCGCACGGTTCCAGGTCGACGATGACGACCGAGGCGAAGAGCCGGAGTCGAGGCCAAGACTTCGCGCGGTGCGCTTCGAGGGTGCTCACCTTCTCGACTCCGCCGCCGCGTGCAAACTGCTCGCCGACGAGGGCCGCGCGCTCGTAGACATGTCGATAACCGTTCGCTCGGCGCTCAGGGCCGACGGTGAGACGGGCCGCTTTCCGGTTCGAGTAGCCATCGAACGAGACCATGTTCTCGCGATGACCGGTTTCGGAACGCTTCCGGGACTGTCGTTCGGCGTGCACGCCGCCGTCGTGGATGCGGTCACCGAAGAACTCGGCGACGGCTTGGCGGACGTAAATGCCCTCGCTGAATTGGCTACGAAGATCGAAGAGAGGGCGCGCAGCACGGTCCCGATCGAGGAAGCCGACATGCTGCGAGACAACGAGCCGTCGACGTAGGGGCGCGCGGGCCCGCGCAGAGGGGATTGGGCCGCTCAGTGACTCGCGGCCTGGCTGAGTAAGACCGCCATGCCCAGCAGTGTCCAAACGCGAATGCACCGGAACGTCGCCATGACCATCCACCGGGGGAGTTCTGAACCAGTTACCGCGGCCAGGCTGGTGGCGGGGTCCAAGAGCTCTGGCGAACCTACGGCGGCCCTGAATGCGGCGTGAACGTCCTGTTCCCCATTGAGCGCGCCGACACGGTGCCCATCTCCGTGGTTGGACGCTGCGGACGGGCGTACTTCAGATCCACCCAGCAATAGTGCGCTGCTGGTATCGTCCTCATCATGGACTATGACGAGTTTCTTCATCTGCTGCGGGTTGGTGAGCCAAAGCGTTTCGTTGAGCTCCTGATCGAAACCCTCCGGCAGGTCTACGCCTTCAATGCTGACCGCCACGAGGAAGACATGGGCGACGACGCCCAGACGTTCGGCTTCCTCGTCTACCGAAACGGCTGGCGAAGGTTGGAAGATCAGCTGGGCTCCCTGGCCGGTGTTTCTACCCGGCGCCCCAACAACTCGTTGCAGATTCAGGTCGAGGGCGGCGTCCACTTCCACGTGTACCGCGGCGGCAATGACGAGACCTTCGACATCTACACGTATGACTTCTCAACCGGCACCCAGACCAAGGTGTCATTGCCAGCTCACAACGGGCGGCAGCTGAGCCTGTTCGAACAGGAGGAACCCGCGGCCGATCATGTGTGGCGCTTGGACGAGCTGGTATTTGTGCACGCGGGCAACCCAGACACCGGGCTCACCGGAGTGTGGGTTGGAGCGCCCATCCCGGAGGCAGCCGACGGCTCCCAATGGGCATGGGTGCTGCCGCTCTACTCCGGTGAAAGTGATGGCGCCCGCGCCAAGGACGACACGACTGCTCCTGTCTCACCGTTCGACGCGCTCGACGAACCTGACCTCGACGTTGGACTTCTCGACGACGAAGCAGACCAGGGCGAAGAGGCCGGATGAGCCCATCTGGCGCTGCGGCAGCGGCTGCGATCTTCGATCGCCGTCGGCTCACCCAAGCCCGCGAGCACAAGGGTCTCACCAAACATGACCTAGCAGTGAAGGTTGGCGTGAGCCCCGCTGTCATCGGTCAATACGAAGCTGGCGCGACCAACCCGAGCGGCGATGTGCTCGGTCGACTGGCGTTGGCTCTCGGGTTCTCGGTGGACTTTTTTGCCCGTGGCGGGGACAAAAGTGTTTCCCTCACCGATGCCCATTTCCGCAGTCTTCGTTCGACGACACGAGCCCAGCGCCGTCAAGCGATTACGCAGGCGATCTTTGCTGCCGAGATCGCTGCTGCCCTTGAAGAGCACATCCGCTTACCGGCTCTCGACCTCCCGCACTACGAGCTACCGCCCGGCGCGCACGGGCTGGCCGCGATCGAAGCTCTAGCGGACCAGGCTCGGGTCGATCTTGAACTCGGTACCGGGCCGATTCCGCACATGGTGCGGCTTCTTGAGTCAAGGGGCGTGGTGGCTGTACGACTCCGCGCCGAAACTGAACGCGTAAGCGCGTTCTCGTGTCCCTTTCGCCCACGCCCCGTGGTAGTCCTCAGCACCAATCGCGACGACAAGGCGCGGTCGCGTATGGACGCGGCACACGAGCTAGCGCATCTCCTCTTGCATCACGAGGTCGACCCCGGTTCTCAGAGCATGGAGAGACAAGCGAACGCGTTCGCAGCCGCATTTCTCATGCCACCCGACGCAATCCGCCCTTACCTTCCCGTTCGCCTGCATTGGCAACGACTTGTTGAAGCCAAACAAACCTGGGGAGTGTCGCTGGCCGCGCTGCTGTACCGATCGCGCACCCTTGGCGTAATAAGTGAGGCTGCATATCGGAGGGCCATAGTCAGCCTCGGTCGGCACACCTGGGAGGACGGGACAACCTGGCGAAGGCGAGAACCTGCACCGCTGGGCGTACCAGAAGAGCCAGCGCTCCTGCATCGTGCGGCCGAACTGGCCACTACCCGTGGGTTCACGCTGGAAGGTCTCGCCGAGCGGGTTCGCCTGCCTCTTACCCTTGTTCAGGAGACAATCGGTCTCGAGGACGAAGCTCCGATGGTCGCTGTTCAGCAAGGCCCCTCGAGTCTGCGGACTGTTACCCCTCCGCGGAGCGAGCTCAACGAAGAAGGTCCTTGCCAGCCGGCGGTCCGCTGAATGAAGCGAAATAGGGCCAGGAACGCTCATGGCAAGCGGGGTGCGGCCAGACCACCACCTCACAGGGTAGGGCGAGAAGCGCACGCGAGTCCCGTGAAGCGCCCACACTTTGCTTGCGCACATGATGGCACCATCACGAGAACGCTGTTGCGGCTTTCCTGATTGCGCGGTCTTCAGGACCGGACGCTGCGAGGTGCAATGAATCGTTGCTGGTCGAGTCGTCTTGGGAACCGTTTCTCCCAGCCCGCGCTCAAGTAGCCGATCTTGAGGCTGTACTCGCCAATCGCTCGCAGAAAGTCGGCTTCGATCCCGTCGAGTGTCGCCTTGGCTCGGTGACGTCGCCTGGGGCTGGCGTCCTTAGCAGCGAGATCTAGGACTAGATCGAGACTGCACGACCGCAACCCACGTTTCCGGTACTCGGTTTCGTTTTCCGCGTGCACAATTTCGTAACCGAGTGCTTCAAAGCCTGCGGTATCTAGGGCAGCGAGTAGGTCAGCCCACGCGTCGAGGTTGCGGTTCGCGAATGTCAAGACCAAGTGGCCAGTCGGCTTGAGGACGCGCCGTATCTCCTTGAAGATGCGCGTGAGTGTCGTTCGATACGATGCGCCATTGCGAATCAAGCCCTCGCGTCCGTTCGGCACTGCTTCGTCGGTCGGTGCCCCGGTGCGGATGCCGCTCCAGGCAAGTAGTGGTAGCGACAGTGCGCCGTATTGAACGTCGTCGTGGTACGGCGGATCGGTCAAGACCAAGTCTGCGGTTCCGCCTTGTAGCACCAGCCGCTGGGAGCCTCCCTCGACGACCCAGGCGTCGAATGCCTTCGGCATCCGCGACCGGCTACCGAGCGCGGTACTTCTGCGGACGAGTAGCGCGCCGCCCATCTGTTCTTCCATCCAGTCGATTGCCCCGCTGGTGCGCGCGACTCGCCGTGTAAGGGTTCCACGGCCGCTGGTAGCACCCCAAACGTTTGGTTCTGCGGCGAGTGTTGTGAAGTTGTAGCGATGCCCGGCCATGGCTTCGTAGGACTTGAGGTAGTACCGATCCCAGCGAGAGAGATGGCCAGCCATCTCGGATGTGCCGCGCAGCAGTGTCTTGAGCAGTTGACTGGCGCTGCCGTGAACGCCCTCGATCTTTGCTGCCTTCTCCAGCAGCTGTTCCAGAACGAACTGCTGGCGTCTCGGGTAGAGATCGTCGAGGGTCTTGAAGCCGTGTCGCCGGAGGGATGAGGTCTCGGGTCCGACATCGATCTTCCCAAGTCTTTTCGTCGGCTTCCAGCACGGGTCATTCGCTTGGCGGATCTCGTTCGGCCGTGGTCGGGCGAGCTCGCGGCGATCTGCGCCGACCCGCTCGACGAGTGCGACGTCCCAGGACAGCTGTTGGTCTCGCGTTCGAGCAGCGATTGGTTCGTTGTGGTTGCACGAGGGACAGGTGATCATGCGATTGGTTGTGTAGTTCGCGTACGGGTCAACGCGTCGAGCGCACCGAGGACAGCGATGATGAACGGTGCTGTCGCCGTGAAACAGATGTCCTGCGGGACACGCGAGCCACGCGCCGCTGTCGTCTCGTTCTCGCCGATGTGTGAGGCTGACGAGCGCATGCGGGAAGATGCGATGTCGATGCCGACACGCCGAGCAAGAGCTGACGGCCACGCGCAACGTGTGCGCGATCTCACCCGGTGAGCCATCTGCGAGTGTTGTGGCGTAGGCGCGTTTGCGCAGATTGCGACTCGCACGCTCCAGTTCTTCGTACGCTTTCTGGAGGGCTTGGCTGTTCGTGAGACGCAGCATGGTGGTCAGCCCGCGAGCAGCCCACGGGTTGACGTCCTGCGCGTAGATCCGATGGTTGCGCGAAGCTGCCGCAAGCGACACGACCCCGCCTCCTGCGAATGGATCGACTACGAGCATTTCGCTACCGAGGTCTTGCTCTGCCGCGTCCAAGAGCGATCCGAAGACTGCTTCTGTCCGCCGCGCCCACCAGCGATAGACGACAATCGGCGGCAAGTACGTTTCGCGTCGCTTGACCTCGATAGCAGCGCGAGTCGACACATCGTCTGCGTCAAGGTGACGCAAGATACTGAGCCGCAACGCGCCCGGCTCGCGGTCCACAGGTCTGACCGAGCTGGGGGCTCGGTCAGCCCGTCGTCTCGGCATCAGGCATCGAGTGGTGGCAGCCCAGGCTTGAACAAACCAGGGTGAGCTCGGATCCTCGCTGTTTGCCAAGTCCCACGGTCGTGGGCATCACGAGGCAACAAGGGATGAATTGTGTCGTAACGACACCAGCCTACGACGCTGGCCCCGCCTGCTAGTGGCACGTGACACATCGTCAGTATCCATTCTCGTAGGCGCCGGCCCGTCTCGGCCTCGGCACGCGAGATGAAGAACTCGAGCGCGAGCCGATGACGAGAACTGGACTTGACCTCAATTCGCCACACGCCTCCCGGTAACCGTGGAGCGCGGACGTCGTAACCCAGTTGGTCCGAACGCTCGCTGAGCCTGCATACCTGTTCAGCGAGATCGTCTCTTCCGAGGCGCAGGAGTTCGGCTCGCGCCTCGGCGACCACCAGCTCCTCGCCTGCTGCACCAATGACTCGCCGCTGGGTATCATTGGCGATCCTGGCGGCTGCGAGCAGGATCGCCTCGCGCCGATCGGGGTCCGGAAAGGCTGAAGTCAATCTTGTTGTGACGAGATCAGGCAGGAGCTCGTTCGCGACGCCGTTTCCTGTCACGGCTGCACCGAGCCACGTCGGTGAGGCAGTGGCGAGTGCCTCGATCGCAAGATTCTCGCAGGCACCGGCGTCGTCGTCCGTAGCGAGTTCCTGGAGTTGAATCGTCGGAGTGATCCACTCCCCGTTCATCTCGGCGAGACCCCACGCCACGAGCCGCTGTTCAGCGTGTTCGAGATCGAGAATGTGGAACGCGCCAGCTCGCGGTAGCCCCCGATAGGCGAGGTGCAGATCCTGACGCCGAGTTCCGGTGGGGGGAAGTAGCCGAGCGACGTGCAACGCGCCGCGCAATTCGTAGGCCGTCGGCACCTGATGGACCGTGGCGTCACGCATCTGCCTGCCTCAGATGGGCGAACAGCGCAGCGATGTCGTCGAGACCTTCGATGGCATACCCGTAGTCCTCCTCATCGGGCAGCGCCATGGTCAGAAGGTCATGATCATCGAGCATGTGGGCCAGACGCTCCGCCTTGGTCGCGACGCGCTGGTCGACGACCTCGTCCACCGTGTTCTCAGTCATGAGAAATGTCACGTAGGTGCTTTGAGTCGGAGGTAGGCCGAGGCGATGAATGCGGTCCAGGCTCTGTAGGTACTGCCCCGCATTGAAAGTTCGGTCGAGGTACACGGCGTGGTGGCAGACCTCATGGAGACTGATTCCTTCACCCACCGCAGCCGGGTTGGCGAGCAGCACCGAGCAGTGCGGGTCATTGCGGAACCGCTCAAGCTCGGTTTGCCTGGTTCGGGCCGCGCCAGTCCCGTCCTCTTCCATTGGCACGCCACCGTGAATGAGCGCAGGCTCGAATGGCTGGAGCTCGCGGTTCGCCAGCGTTACTAAGTTGCGGACGAAGTTCGACCAAACGAGTGTCTTCTCGCCCTGTGCGGTGTTGTCGCGAACGAGGCGGGCAAGCTCAACAAACTTTCTCGGCACTTCGTGCTGCGGATAGACCATGAGTAGCTCTGCCAGCGCTGATCCCGCCTCGACGTCCAACGGCGGATGACGGAACTCGATCGGATCATCCCGTGAGCCTCCGGCGACCAAGAGCGCGGGGTTTGTGGCGGCTTCGATGAGGTACATCGCAACCTGGCCCATCCGCGCGAGGCTGACCTGGTCAGCGCGGGTGGTTGCATATTGTCCCGCGTAGCGGCGGCTCAACGCAGCGTAGATCTCTGCCTGTAGCCCCTCCAGCGGCACCTGCCGTACGTCGAAGAAGACGGGCGGCAGTCCAAGCTCGCTCTTCGTCGTGCGCACGAAGAGGGGACCAATTCGTTGCGCGACTTCGTGCACCGCCTCGGGCGTTGGCTCGCGGTCAAGGGCGGCCGCGGGGAGCAGCCGGCGGCCTTGATTGGGCCACACGAAGTCGAGTACGGCTTCGAGGTCACGCGGATGGTGAGGAGCCGGCGTTCCGGTCAGGACGTCTCGGCGAGCTGCACGGTACGCCAAGCTGAGACACGTTCGGCCCCACTCTCCGGACCAACCGCGTTTCATGCGATGCGCTTCATCGAGTACCAGATGCGTTGGCATTCGCGCGACCCACTGGACGATCTCGTCATAGCTGTAGAGAAGCCGTTGGTAGCCGACGAGGAGGACCTCCGCATCGCGGTCGGGGGAGGTACCGCCATACACGCTGACGAGCGGCGCAGGCCGCATGCAGCGCTCAGCCTCCACGTGCCATGTTTCGAAGGCTGATTTCGGCGCCACAACGAGTAGCTGCGCAACCCGGCTCGCTGCACGTTCGGCTTCGTACAGCGCGTATGTCACCGCAGTCTTCCCTGCTCCCGGAACCGAGAAATTTGCGCCATGCTGCAGGGAAAGCAGCTTTGCGAGGTCGCGAGTCTGGAAGTCACGAAGCGAGCGCTCGAAGCGGGTTTCGCCAAGCCGATCGATTGCGTCGGACTCAGAACCTGAAGCGTCGGTGCTCAACGATCGCTCAAGGTGCGTCCTCTCAGCACGCGCGACCTCGACGAGCTCTAGTACGTGTTCATCAAGCTGGACGTCGACGCCGTGCCGACGGCACTGCTGGACGAGCCACTGACGCCGGGCCAGGAAACGCTCCACCGGGATGCTGACGGTGTGAACAGTTCCGCGTTGGGTGGCGCCCCATTCAGCGATGATCTGTAACCACATCGTCTCAGGAACAGCCCCGACGCGAGACATCTGCACAGAAAGCGTGAGGGGCTGCGCCGTCAGGTGGAGCGACGGTCGCGGCTCAGCGTCAGTCACTGATCACGTCCCGTCGGCCTCGAAGGCCTCCTTGAGTTCCTTCAGATGCTTGGTGTTCTGGCGCAGCTGATAGTCGAACTGTGGCCGACTGAACCCCGAGCTTGAGGCCACTCGGGTGTATGCGTCGCGCGCGCGACGAACCTTCTGATCAGCTTCCTTGAGTAGCGCGACCGGCCGATCGAGCTTGTTGGATTTCAGGCGGTCGTCTTTCGCATCCTGCGTCGCGAGATCGAAAACGTTCCGCACTCGGTTGGTAAAGCCATCCTTGTCCAGGGTTACTACGGCGCCGTTAGGGGCTGGCAGTTCAATCCGTCGCTCGCCTGGGACTCTTGCAAGCAACCCGAGCAAAGTCCCGCCATCGAGTGACGAGTTCTCGGGATGTTCCCATTCATCGTCAGCGAGAAGGTCGATGCCGGGTAGGTCGACATCGCTGGCCTCAACGGGTGTAAGGAGACGTTCGGTGAAGCGCCCGAGATGTTCGTCCTCGGACAAGTGGGGTTGCACGTAGTCCTCGACGAACGATTGGTCGATCTCGCGCATCTCCCGATAGCCGAGCTGTGCCAACAGAGCAATGAAGCGGGCGGTCTTGAGACGCTCAGCTCCTTCTGGATCGTTTTGCAGCAGGTCTTCGTAGGCCTCGTCGATCTCTTGGAGAGCTTGCCGCTTGTCGTCGAATTCGGTCAGCCGGCGTGAGTCGCCACTGAGTGCTTGGAGATCTCGGATGAGGCCGAGCACACGAAGCGACTGTTCGATGCGCCGCCGCCCTTTCGCGAGCTCCATGGTCTCAGACGAGGTTGCCCAACCAAGCGAGCGGGCCACTTGATCGCTCGACTGGCCGTAACCCTGAATCAGGTCCTGGACAAAGAGGAGTTCGTTCGTGAGCGTGTAGTCCTGTCGCAGATCGCGTTGCATCTGCAACTTGAGCTCAACGTCGTCGATCTCCTTTGGGCCCGCATCAGCTGGAAGCACCGCGAGGCTGATGTATTCGACCGGCCGCGCCCCTTCTTCGGTGAGCTGCCTCAACGCAACGCAACGGGTGTTCGCATTGATGAGGACACCATCAGCAGTGACGACACCGGCGTCGCGTTGGCCCTCCTCGCGCAAATTTGCCCTGAGATCTTCAAACCCCGGCGTTGCAGCCAGAATTGCGCTCAGAAGCGCCTGGGCCTCTTCGCTTTGAGGGTCTCTCGCGATGACATCACGGTCCGGAAGCGACTCCAGCTCAGACCGAATGCGGTGACTCCGATGATTGAGGAGTACGTGGTCGAGCGGGACTTCAACGACCGCCATAACCTTGGTGTCGCCCTTCCACGGAAGAGGCAAGTTGGCATCGCCAGGAGCGCGTGCCGCCAAGGCTTGTGCGATCTTCTGACGCCGAGCCGCTTCAGGTGGAATGGGCACCCTTGATCTCCCCACGTGCGACGACCGGTCACCTTGAGTGTGTACCAATCGTACGGTTCCCGGGAGCACAGGGTTCCTTCGCCGCTGGACGCGGGTCGGGAGAGTGCTCGACAGCACTTCTACAGTTCGCGATATCGGTCCTGGACCCGTGACCACTGGACCCCGATGATGTCTCGGAGGCTGTCGGCGTGGTCGACGAGGCCGTGCACGTCGCAACCTTGGTGTGTGGCCTCGAAGTTGCCTTGGCATTGGGATGTCCACTGCTCCCCCATGCCGAGCAGTCCGCGGCGATGCGGTCGTTTGGCGTCGTCAGCGCCGAAGACAAAGCAAGGCGGGGGTGGAGTCGACCGGGAGCCCGGAGTGAACCGCCCTGGGGCACATCACTCTGGCTATTGGGATTTCAACCGTCTCGTTCGTGTGGTGGTGACCGTAGCGGTCGGCTTCGAACTGGGCGGGTGGGATGTCACCGAGCGCGCTGTGCAGCCGGGTGGTGTAAGAGATGATGCTTCCCGATCGGGGTTGACATGACGACTACGCGCGCGAGTGCGCGACGATCGTGATTTCAGCGCGCCGGTTCCGCTGTCGACCGGCCGGGTCGTCATTCGAGGCAATCGGCCGCGAAGAACCCCAACCATGCGCCGACACGAGGGGTTGTGGAACCCCGTGCGCGACGAGCCAGTTCGCGACCGTCTGTGCGCGCTCAAGTGACAGAGCCTGATTTCGGTCATCGTCTCCTGTGTTGTCGGTGTGGCCGTCGACGACGATCGAGGCCGCGCGAGCTTGCCGTATGGCGTTCAGCGCGTCGCCGAGCGCGGTGGTGGCGTCGGGCGACAGTTCGGCGGAGTCAATGGCGAAGAGAACGTCGCCCGGAAGAGTGACCTGTACGGCCCCCGTGGCTTGGTCGCGATGGATGCTCGCCCGTGTCTTGGTCACTGGGAAGGTGACGAGGTCGGTGTCGTACGCGAGGAGCTTCCCGGACCGCATTGGGCGAAGAGTCGTGACCAGAAGTCGCGGATGGTGTTGGCCTGCGCGTCTGTCAGCGGTGTTCCAGGATCATTGGTCCCGGCCCCGATGACGTAGATCTGCCAGCCCTTGCAGTTAGGTATCAGTCCGGCGGCTGTGGCGGTTGAGAGCATCGCGGTCGCGCCGCTCGACAGTACGGTGGCGTCGGTCATGTTGAGCGCGGCGTCGGTGTTCTCCATGTTCGAGAAGAGCAGCACGTCGATCGTGGGGGTCGTGAGGCCGCTGACGTGGCTCGCGAGCGCGTCGAGGGCGCGGAAGACATTGCGCTGCGTGCCGCCGTGTCCTCCCATCAGCTTGTTGAGGGCTGCTGTGGCGGCGTTCATTTTGCAGGTGCGGTTCTGGTCGCGCAGCAGCTTGTTGTTGCCGGTGGCGTCGAGTCGCATGTTGATGGGCAGCGGCTGGGTGTCACGGGTCATGCCGTCGAGCAGGAGGCGGGCGTGGTCTGTGAAGCCGGCCGCGAGGATGATGCCCATTGCTTTGGTGCGGGTCCCATCCGCCACGTCCACAACCTGTTGCGCGACCCCTTCTACGTCGGGCTCGTCACCTGGGCTGGCATCCAATACCCAGGCACACACGAACCGCTCGTCTCCATCGAGACCTTCGCCACCGTGCAAGCCATCATGCACAGCCGCAACCGCGCCGGCGAGAAGGTCCGCAAGCACCCCCACTACCTCAAGGGCACCATCTTCTGCGCGCGCTGCCAATCGCGTCTGTCGTTCGGGCGTTCCCGCGGCAAGAGTGGCGGCCAGTACGACTACTTCTTCTGCCTCGGACGCCACCAACGCCGCAACGACTGCGACCTTCCCTACATCCCCGTCGACGACATCGAAGACGCCGTCGCGGCCTACTACCGAACCATCCAACTCAGCGACGACACCGTTCGCGCCTTGCACGACGGCCTCATCGCGGCCATGCGCGCCCGAACCAGCGGCGCGGAACAACGCGCTCGGCAACAGCGCAAGCGCATCACCACACTTGAAGGAGAACGCCGGAAGTTGCTCCAAGCCCACCTCGCCGGCGCGATCACCCTCGACCTCCTCAAGGAACAACAAGACCGCATCACGCGACAGCTCGCCGACGCCGGTGCCGCCCTCGCCGCCACCGAGATCGACTGGGAGACCATCGAGACCAACATCCACGCAGCCCTCGGCCTCGCCACCCACTTCGAAAAGGCCTACCGGCGAGCCAAGCCCACAACACGGCGACACATGAACCAAGCCGTCTTCGAAGCGGTCCACGTCGACGTCGAGGGCGTCGTCTACGCCCGCCTCGCCGAACCATTCGCCCAACTCCTCGCCGACGACCTCATGGACCGCCTGGAACACGAACTGAAGAACCCCGCCCCTGTTCAACAGGATCGGGGTTCGCGAAAGAGAGCACTTTGGTGGAGGTGATGGGACTTGAACCCACGACTTCTACGTTGCGAACGTAGCGCTCTACCGGGCTGAGCTACACCCCCGTGGAGCCAGTCAGGCTACCACCGAGGCATCACGAGTCGTCCGCCGACATTCGCCCCTCGATGGCTTGCTGAAGGCGCGAAGCAACGAGTGCGGTGGTGACGTCGCCGCGCGTGCGCTCGAGTACCGCACGCAACGCGTCGGTGGTGCGCCGTAAACCACCGGTGAGCGCATCGGGATAGTCGATCGTGATCAGCAACCCGTACACGTCGTCCATCACCGCGAGCAGCCGCTCGGCTTCTTCGTTCTCGTTTCTGCGCAGGCAGTCGAGCACTTGGCGACGGAGCTCGCTCGCGGCCTCGGCCATCCCGTTGAGATACGCCTGGACTTCCACGCCCAACTCCGCCGCAGTCGGGATCGGATTGTCGGCGACGAACGCGAGCGTGAGGTTCGCTTCCGCGAATTCCTTCTTCGCGTCGTGGATGAAACCGGCGTACCGCACGTCGGGATGCTCCTCGAGCGCGGCGTCGGCTTCGGCGAGATAGGCGGCGGCGACCGCGATCAGCTCGCGTGCCTCACGAAACTCGCGACGGTGTACCGCTCGGATCGCGGTGCCACACGAACGGATCGCGGTACGCGCCGCGAGCAACGTGGTCTCGCGTGTCCGGTGCTTGCACTCGAGCGCGTCGTGGGCAGCCTCACCTGCGGCCGAGATCTGCCCCGAGTGGTCCACTCGTTAGCGCGACGCCGTCTGCCGCAACGGGACGAGGCGGGGGCCGTTGGACTCACTCGTTCCGAATTGGTCGGGTCCGTCGAGGAGATAGGGCGCCGGACGGCGGTATGCCGATCCGAGGAAGCGGACCTTCACGCGCTGCTCGCGCGCGCGCTGCCTGATCTGGACGAGCATGTACACGTACGCGAGGAGCGCGGCATCGGCGAGCAGGTTGAGCAGGATCAGCGGCGTCGATTGCGTGGCGACCGCCACGAGCAGCGTGGCGCCGACGGCACCCGCCAGCACGAGCAAGATGTCGCGGCGGCGCTTCTGGACCGTGCTCATCGGGCTGTGCGAGGCGGAGGGGGCGAACATCGGGCGGTGGAGCGAGAGTCCGGTCGACTTCTCGCGGTCACCGTGACGTCCGTTGGTACGCCCAAGTTGGGTGAGGCGGTGGTGGAAGTCGCCGACCGAGTCGGAGCGACCCTGCCGGTTCCGGGCTCGGAGGATCGTCGGACCCAAGAACGCGACCCAGGCCAAGCCAATGACCAGGATGACTACTACCGTCAACGAACCGCCCCCGATATCTGCCCGCCCAGTGGCAACGTAGCAACCGCCTCACGATCGTCCGGGGACCCCCGGGTTCCGAGCGGCGCCGTACCGGAACGGGGCACTCTAGCCCCGGCGGCGCTCAAAGGTCGAGGTCGGCGTCGTACCTGGGAGCCCGGCGGTAGGTGCCCGAACGGCCTCCGGTCTTCTCCCAGAGCTCGAGATCGCCGATCGTCATGGCCCGGTCGATCGACTTGCACATGTCGTAGATGTTGAGGGCCGAGATGGCGCACGCGGTGAGCGCCTCCATCTCCACCCCCGTACGGTCGACCGTGTCGACCTGGGCCTCGACCAGCACGTGGTCGCGCTCGATACAGAAGTTCACGTAGACCGATCCGACGAGCAGCGGATGGCACAGGGGCAAGAGGCTGGGCGTCTGCTTGGCAGCCTGGATCCCCGCCACCCGTGAGACGGCGAGCACGTCACCCTTGCTGACGGCGCCAGAAGCGATCTTCGCCGCGGTGTCGGGATCCATGTTGACCTTGCACCGGGCGACGGCCCGGCGGTGCGTCGCATCCTTCGACGTGACGTCGACCATGCGTGCCCGGCCGAGTGGATCCAGGTGGGTGAACTCCGACGCCGACATGGTCGACAAGTGTAGGAGCGAACGGAAACGGGCCGGGTACCCCGGCCCGTCGTGAGCGACCCATGGTGTAGCGGATGGCTTGTCAGCCGCCGATCTGGCTCATCGAGCGACTCGGTCGGATGAAATCGACCTGGCCGATGCGATGCCCCGCCCACTTCGTGCCGACCGCCCGCGCGATCTCGGCCGCGAGCCGGTCGTCGATGTCTGCTTCGCCTGCACCCTGGTCGTCACGAACGATGTTGCGGAGGTCGTACTCGTCGAGCGCGAACAGACACGTACGGAGCTTGCCCTCGGCCGTGATCCGGATTCGGTCGCAGTTGTCGCAGAACGGCTCCGTGACGCTGGCGATCACGCCGACGTCGCCGATGCCGTCGGCGTAGGCAAAGCGCTCCGCCGGCTCGACGTGCCCGGATCCGGGCTCGGCCACGGTTGCGAGCGGAAAGACCGCGCCGATCTTCTCGAGGATCTCGGCCGCCGGCACCACCTGGTCCGCGCTCCACGCGCCCTCCGCGTCGAGCGGCATGAACTCGATGAACCGCACACTCACGCCCTTCTCACGCCCGAAGGCCGCAAGGTCGACGACCTCGTAGTCGTTCACGCCTCGCATCACGACACAGTTGACCTTCACGGGGTCGAGACCCGCGTCGAGCGCCGCGTCGATCCCTGCGAGCACGCGGTGGAGGTCGTCGCGGCGCGTGAGCTCGAGGAACACGTCGGGACGCAGCGAGTCGAGCGAGACGTTGATCCGCCGGAGACCCGACTCGGCAAGGTCGTGGGCCATCTCGGGCAACTTCACGCCGTTCGTGGTCATCGCGATGTCGATGCCGAGCGGCGCCAGCATCGCGACGAGGCGCGGCAGGTGCGCCCGGAGCGTGGGCTCGCCACCCGTGATCCGCACCGACTCGAAGCCGTAGCGCTCGACGCAGACCCGCACGACCCGGGCCTGCTCCTCGTAGGTGAGGAGCTCCTCACGCGGTAGCCATTGCATGCCCTCGGCCGGCATGCAATAGGTGCAGCGGAAGTTGCAGCGGTCGGTGATGGAGATACGGAGATCGGTGACCCGGCGCCCGAACGGATCGATCAGCGGCTCCACACGCCCGAGACTATGCGACACCTGCCACAGTTCGACCGTGGGACTTGACGGGGTGCCACTCTGTGTGGTTGACTCTGCCACTGTAAGTAGTCGGGCTGGGACCGACGAGGAGACCCCACCGAGACACCCACGGACGCGAAGAGCCAGCCACCAGATCGGGGAGGCGTTGATCCGCAGGCGACGAATTGGTCGCTTGAGCCTGCGGGGAGCCAGAGCGAAACCGGCCCCACCCACCAATGGGGGGCCGGTTGTTTCGTTTCCAGGCAAGGAAACCCCGAATGGCACGCCAGAGCACGACGCACACAATCCGAGGGATGTTCGCATTCGCAACACCGGCAGTGGCAAGAGAACCTGGCGCGCAGCTGCCAGACACCCCCGGGGATTGCAGCATGCGGTAACAGTCGTCCGGTCCGGCGCGCCGCTCTTTCGTGGGGGCAGAGCGGCTCGTCCCGGGGCGGGCTGGGGAGGCGATCGCCCGGGGATTTTCCCCGGGCGTTCGCCATTCCCCCACTCTCCTTCTCGTTCAAGCGTGTGGGAGCACGACCACGGAGTCGTGAAAGACGGCCTGGTCGGCGGGCTGCATCGTCGTGGCGGTGAACACCGACTCGCCACTGCCGAGGTTGCGCGCGTACACCGGATGCGAGCCGCTCGACACTTGGACGCGTACGCGGTGCCCGGGCGCGAATCGGTACGCGGCCGGCCACATCGGCACCGACGCGCGGAAGCTGCCGTCGAACGCACGCGTGATCGACGACCGCGTGAAACGTTGCAAGCCGTCGCAGACGTTCATCGAACGGCCATCGGGGCACACGTCGCACACGCGCACGAAGAAGTCGGTGTGGTCGAGACTCGACGACACATGCAACTCTGCGTGCACGGGCCCGACGATCTCGAGCGCGCGATCGAGCACCTCGCCCGTGTACACGAGCACGTCAGGTCGCGCTTCGAGCTCTCGGTTGTCACGCGATCCGCCGGTGAGCATCCCGATGCCGCCGACCGACGGTGTGGGATCGGCCGGGTCGTACCGGTAGCGGTCGGGCTCGCGCGCGCCCTGCGGCGAGTCCGTGGACAGCCGCCCCTCGGGATGGAGGAACCACTGCGTCGCGCTCGACGGCGGCGGCCACGCCTCGAAGTCGCGCCATCCACCACCTTCCCCCAACACTTCGAGCGTGACCGTACGCTCGGGGAGCAGTCCGGTCATGCCCAACAGATGAGTGTCGAACCACAGGAGCGGCGCCTCGGTCATGCCACCCTCGCCGCCGCCGCCGATGTGGCCGCCCGCACCGATGCGGACCCACACCGGCGTGCCCCCCGCGCGCAGCGCGACGTAGTCGTCGAGCATCTGCGGGCATTGGTAGTCCTGCCAGCCATCGACGAGCAGGGTCGGCACCTCCCAGGTGCGGAGCAGGTTGCTGAAGTCGAGCGGTGCCCAGTAGGGATCTTCGGGATCGCCGTGCGCGAGTTGATCGTGGAACAGCGGCAGGTCCTCACCCGAGAGGAACTTGATCGCGTCGCCCAGCGGGAGATGGTCGAACCCCTGCTTCAGGGTCGCCATCCGTTGCGCGATGGCGTCCGGGGAAAGGTCGGCGGCCGCTTGCGGCTGCGGTTTGTTGAAGTTCACCGCGCCCATGTCCCACGGGATGATGATCTCGAGCGCGTACGAACCCCCCGGGTACCACGCGAAGCGGCGCACCGAGCCGCACAGCGCGACGGCCATCGCCTTGAGGTACGGAGGCCGCGTGGACGCGAGCGCCCACTGCGTGTAGCCCATGTAGCTCCCGCCGTAGGTTCCGAGGTTCCCGTCGAACCACGACTGTTCAGCGATCCAGTCCGCGGTCGCGCGCCCGTCGGGCACCTCCTCGAAGTAGCTGTGCGAGCCACCCGAGCCGTCGGTACCGCGCGACGCCTGGAGCACGTAGCGGTAGCCGCGCTCGGCGAGCATCGGCCCGAAGCCCGTGCCGCTCACCCCGGCGCGGCCGTACGGCGTGCGTTCGAGAATCGTGGGCGTGCCCTCGACGCCGACCGGGTGGAAGACGTCGGTGAGCAACTCGACATCGTCGGGCATGGTCACGCGAATGTCGCGCTCGACCTTGACCTCGTTCGTGGGTTCGCGCATCGTTCCCCCTCTCGTCTCGTGCTCAGTCGAGCAGCATCACCGTGACTTCGTCGCCCTCACCGACGCCGTCGCCGTCGGGCAGGAGCACGAGCCCGTCGGCCAACGCGGTGGCGGCGAGCGCGTTGCTCTCCTGCTTCCCGACGCTCGCCACGACATAGCGGCCGTCCTCCACCCGCACGCGCACACGGTCGAGGTGCAGCTTGCCGTCGAACTTGCGCGCGAACGCGTGCTCCGCGCGCGCGATGACCTCGGCGCGGAAGGGAGCGGTGCGACCCATCATGGCGAGCAGCGCGGGACGCGCGAAGAGCTCGAAGCTCACGAGCGACGACACCGGATTGCCCGGTAGCCCGAACACCGGTCGGCCGCGCACGAACGCGAAGCACAGCGGCTTTGCCGGACGGATCGCCACCTGGTACCAGCTGACACACGCGCGGTCGTCGGGATCGTCGGCGGCGATGCGCTCGAGCGCGGCGCTCATGTAGTCGTAGTCGCCCACGGACACGCCGCCGCTCGTAATGACCGCGTCGCAGCGCGTCAGCGCGTCCTCGAGCGTCGCGGTCATCGCGGCCTCGTCGTCGCGCGCGATGCCCAGGTTGACGGCTTCGACACCCGCGCGATCGAGGAGGGCGAGCAGCATCGGCCGGTTGGCGTCGCGGATCTTGCCGGGGCGGAGCGCGCCCGACCCCACGAGCTCGTCGCCGGTGGAGAGCACGCCCACCCGTGCGCGGGGGAACACCTGCACGCGACCGACGTCGATGCTCGCGAGTACCCCGAGGTGCGCCGGGCCGAGCTGGGTGCCGGGCCGGAAGACGACCTCGCCGGGCTCGACGTCGCCGCCGGCGCGGCGCACGTGGTCGCCTGCTGTCGCTTCCTGGTACACGAGCACGGCGTCGTCACCGTCGCGTTGCGTGCGCTCCACCATGACGACCGCGTCGGCACCGTCGGGCATGGGCGCGCCGGTCATGATGCGGATCGCCTCGCCGTCACCCACAGCGATCGTGGGCGCGCGTCCCGCCGGCAGCTCGCCGACAACCCGGAGCCGAGCAGGCGCGTCGTCGGTGGCGCCCACGGTGCTCTGCGCGCGCACGGCGTAGCCGTCCATCGCCGTGTTGGCGAACGGCGGGATCGGGCCGGTGGACACCACTTCGGCGGCCAGCACGAGGCCGAGCGTGTCGAACGACTCCAGCTCCACGGGCGCGAGCCGGCCGACGGCGCCGAGGATCGCGGACCGGACCTCGTCGAACTCGATCACGCGAGGCCGCGCTTCCGGACGAGCTCGACCAGGTACCGGGCGAGGTCAGGTCCGAGGTCGTCACGCTCGAGCGCGAGCTCGACGTTAGCCTGGAGGAAGCCCATGACCTTCCCGATGTCGTAGCGGCCCTCCGAGAAGATCTGTCCGAACACCGCTTCCGAACCGAGCAAGAGCCCGATCGCGTCCGTGAGCTGGTACTCGCCGTTCACCCCGGGTTCGATGCGGTCGAGCGCATCGAAGATCGACGGGGTGAACACGTAGCGGCCGATCACCGCGAGGTTCGACGGCGCCTCGTCCGGCTTCGGCTTCTCGACGATCGACCGCACCCGCCCGAGCGAGTCGCCGACGATGTCGACTTCCGCGCACCCGAGCGACGCAATCTCGTCGGGCGTGACCTCGAGGAGCGCGAGCACCGACGCGTGTTCGCGCGCGTGCACGTCGAGCATCGACCGGAGCAGGCGCGCATCGTCGACCATGATGTCGTCGCCGAGCAGCACCGCGAACGGTTCGTCGCCGACGTGTTCGCGCGCCACCGACACCGCGTGACCGAGGCCGAGTGGATCGCGCTGTCGGATGTAGTGGATGTCGGCGATGTCGTTGACGATCTGCACGTCGGCGAGCTGGTCGAGCTTTGCGGACTGCTCGAGGTAGTGCTCGAGCTCGACATTGCGGTCGAAGTGGTCCTCGATCGCGTGCTTCCCCCGGCCGGTGATGATGAGGATGTTGCGGAGGCCGGCCATTACGGCTTCCTCCACCACGTACTGGATCGACGGCTTGTCGACGACCGGGAGCATCTCCTTGGGCTGACTCTTGGTGACGGGGAGAAACCGCGTGCCGAGCCCCGCCGCTGGAATCACCGCTTTCGTCACCGGCTGCTTGGTCACGGATTTACGCTACCGCTCAGTTGCCAGAGTCGTCGCGGGTGCCCGTGTCGTCACGGGTGCCGGGGTCGAGCCCGAGCTCCTCGCCGCGGAACAGCCGCTTGAGGTTCGACGCGTGACGGGCAACGACGAGCACCGCGACCGCGGCGATCACGGTGACGTCACCCGCCGGGTGGCCCGCCAACGCGACCGCGATCGGGAACATGATCACCACCACGATCGACGCGAGCGACGCCTTGTGCGTGAGGCGCACGATGACGAACCAGACCACGCCGCTCGCGAGCGTCAGCAACGGGAAGATCACAAACAGGACGCCCGCGCCCGTCGCCACACCACGGCCACCCTTGAAGTGGCGGGTGATCGGGAACGTGTGCCCGATGATCGCCGCGATCCCGAGCACGTACGCGCCGACGTGGCCGTCGGCGACGAGGAGACCGACACCGGCGGCGATGCCGCCCTTGGCCGCGTCGAGCGCGAACACGAGCACCCCCGACCGCCACCCGAGGACCCGGAAGGTGTTCGACGCCCCCGGATTCCCCGATCCGGCCGCCGTGATGTCGATGCCTCGGCGCCGCGCGGCGATCTCGGCGCTCGGCAAGGTTCCGAGCAGGTACGCCAGCGGTACCAGCAAGCCGACAACGACGCCGTCACGCATCAGGCCCATTCAACGCCACTGCGGGTCACGGCGCACTCCAGCGGCGCGGGGTCGGGAGTGGGAATGTCCGGATTCGCGATAGGGTTAGCAGTCGAAAGCAACGAGTGCTAAGCCCCGATCCCTTCGGGAGAGTTCCGGACATGCCTACCTACGTCTACGAGTGCGCGAAATGCGGTGAGGAGCTCGAGGCGTGGCAGTCGTTCTCCGACGATCCGCTGAAGAAGCACCCCGGATGCGGCGGCAAGCTCGCCAAGGTCATGCAGCCCGTCGGCATCGTGTTCAAGGGTTCGGGCTTCAACCGCACCGACAGCCGGAACGGAAGCAAGCGATCCCGCTCCGACGGATCGGGTGACACCAAAGACTCCACCTCGGAGAAGTCCGAGAAATCGGAGAAATCCGAGAAGTCCGAGAAGTCCGAGCAATCCGGCACGTCGACGAAGGCAGATCCGAAGGCCGACTCGTCCTCGGGCAACGGCGCGAAGAAGTCGTCCGACACGAAGCAGCCATCGAGCCCCAAAGAGTCCTCGACGTCGAGCACCACGTCGAGGTAGTCCTCCGCACTTTCCTCCTTCGGCCCTCCTTCCTTCCCCCGCTCGTGCTCGACGCGGCCGCGTGCCGCCTTCGGGAAGGACTCCCCATGCTCCGCCGCTCTCCCCGCGCGCTCGCCCTGCGCGCTGCCGCGCTCGTGGTGGCCGTCGTCACCGCCGCCGTGGTCGCCTCCGACCTCGCCGCGCTCCACCGCCGCGCGGGCAATCTCGGGCCCGAACGCGACGCGATCGTCGCCGCCCACGACCTCGCGGTCGGCGACACCGTCGAGCGCAGTGATCTCGCGGTGCGTCACATTCATCAGTCGCAGCTTCCCGAGGGCGTCGCGCGCGACACCGCCGGTGCGCTCGGCCGCGTCGTGGTGGTTCCGGTGCTGCGCGGTGGCTATGTCGCCGCCCGCAATCTCGCGCCGCGCCGGCGCGCCGGCCTCGACGGGATCGTCCCCGCGGGGATGCGGGCGATCCGGGTCACGGTGAGCGGCGCGCTGCGGCCGCGCGCGGGCGCCGCCGTCGATGTGCTCGCGAGCTTCGACGCCCGCAGCAGTGAGACATCCGCCGACACGCCGGCGACGGTCGTGGTCGCCGCCGGCGTCCTCGTGCTGGGTACCGACACGCGCGCGAGTGGGGGCACCGGTCGGACCGACGCACTCGGCGTCACATTGCTCGTCGGTCGCGACCAGGCGGAGCGGCTCGCCGACGCGCAAGCGAACGGTGTACTCACGCTGGCGCTGGTCCCGCCCGAAGAGGCCGCGTCGCTTCCAGCCGATCGGTAACGTCGATCGGCGGAGCCGGTCAGTAGCATCCCGCGGCATTGTCCACTCTCCACGCCATCATCCTCGGGATCGTCCAGGGCCTGTCGGAGTTCCTCCCGATCTCGTCGAGCGGTCACCTCATCCTCGTCCCGGAGCTGTTGGGCTGGAAGGATTTCGGCGGGAACCAGTCGCTCGAGAAGTCGTTCGACGTCGCCCTCCACCTCGGCACGCTGCTCGCGGCACTCTGGTACTTCCGGCCCGACCTGCTCGTGTATCTGCGCGCGGCGCTGCAGTCGATCCGCGTGCGTGCCGTCGACACGGTGGACGCGCGGCTCGCCTGGCTGCTGCTCCTCTCCGCGATCCCGGGCGCGATCGCAGGCGCCGCGCTCGAGAGCACGATCGAGCAAGAGCTCGGCGATCCGATCCTCATCGGCATCAACGCGATCGTGTTCGCCCTGCTCCTCGAGTGGGCCGATCGTGCAATGTCGGCCCGCGACACGGAAGACTTCCACACGCGAGACGCGGGCGTGATGGGCATCGCACAAGCACTCGCGCTCGCGCCCGGTGTGTCACGTGCGGGTGTGACGATCTCGGCTGGGCGCTGGCTGCATTTCGACCGACAAGCCGCAACCCGGCTCTCGTTCCTCATGAGCATCCCGATCATCGGCGGTGCGACGCTCTACAAGGGCGCGCAACTCGCGCGTGACGGAATCCCGAGTGGGTTCGGGAGCGCGTTCTTCTGGGGAGTTGCCGCGTCGGCAGTCAGCGGCTTCCTGGCGATCGCGTTCCTGCTCAGGTACGTGCGGACGCACTCGTTCCGCCCGTTCGTGATCTACCGCATCGTGGTGGGGATCGTCATCATCGTGATCTTCGCGACGGGGATCCGGTGACAACTACCGCAGCGCCGTGATCACACCGGGAGGTGGCGCGCGAAACGCGCGCGGGTGCAGCGCCCATGCGAGCGCTTCCACGCCGTCGACGAGCCGTGGCCCCGGCCGGGAGAACAACGCGTTCGCATCCGCCGCGAAGATGTGCTCCGCGTGCGCGAGCGCGGGTACATCGAGGAGGTAGCGGCCCTCTTCGACGGCTTGGTCGAACCCGTAGCCACACGGCATGAACACGGCGATGTCGGGCGCCGCCTCGGCGACTTCGTCCCACGCGAGCCGGCGCGACTGCTCACCCGTGACCGCGAGTACGGACGTTCCACCGGCGGCGTCGATCATGTCGGGCACCCAGTGACCCCCGCTGAACGGCGGGTCCGACCACTCGAGCGCGAACGTGCGCGGTCGGTGGTGCTGCCCGACGGCGCGGCTCACAACCCCGACGCGAGAGCGCAGCTCGTCGACGAGCACGCGAGCCCGTGCACCGGTGCCAGTGGCATCCCCCACGACCGCAATGCAGTCGATGACCTCGTCGAGCGTCGACGGATCGAGCGAGATCACGTCGGCACGACAGCCGAGCACCTCGAGGGCCGCTTCCACCGCACCGGATGGCACCGCGCACACCTGGCACAGGTCCTGGGCGAGGATCAGATCGGGCTGGATGTCGCGAATGCGCGCCGCGTCGAGTGTGTAGATCGCCTCGCCCTCGGCAACGCGCGCACTCACCGCGTCATCGATCTGCTTCGCGGTGAGTGACTCGTCGGTCGGAAGCGCCGTCCCGGACACCACCGGCTTGGTGCGCGCATCGGGCGGGTAGTCGCACTCGAAGGTCACCCCGTCGAGCGAGTCGCCGAGCCCGAGCGCGAACACGATCTCCGTCGCCGACGGAATCAACGAGACGATCTTCATCGCTGTGGCACGCGCGATCGTTTCGCATCGATCAAGACGTTCATGTCACGGAGTTGCGCGCTCAGCACCGGTCCTCGCGGTATACGCGGCCACGAAGCTCGGCAAGCTCTTTCGTCCACGCCGCGTCCGGACGATGCCGACGAACCAACGACTTGATCTCGGCACCCGTGGCAGTGCTGACCGGCTCGAGCCGAGCTACCGCACGACCGCGGCGCACGATGGTGTACCGCTCTCGCCGGTGGTCAACGCCGTCGAGCAAGTCCGCGAAGTAGCGGAACGCATCGGTAGCGCTGATATCCGGCACGAAATCAGACTATGAGACTGAGGGGGTCGGAGCGGTCGAATGCGACCATGGGGCAGTCTCCGGGTAGATCCGCAGCGGGTGAAGGCGGAGGGCGGCGTTCCTCGGAGCGACCGGTGGTTGCGGCTCGAGCGAGCGAACGGCCGCGCTCCGGGTATCCCGGCCCGTAGTGAGCGAGCCAAGAGGCAGGGGCTCGACCGAGGTAGGCCGCTGCCGGCGCTCCGCAGGTGCGTTGGCCGGAGCCGCCCCGGATGGTCGAACCCGTCCGGCGGTGTAGCCAAACGGCATGAGTGCTTCAGCGGCCGGCGACCGACATCTCGCCGAGGAGCAGAGTCATCCCCGCGGCACCACCGGGGAGCCACTCGAGGTCGGAGCCGATGTGCACGATGTCGTGCAGCATTCGCTGGAGCGTGGACGCGATCGTGATCTCGCGCACCGGTTCGGCGAACTCGCCGCCGCGCACCATGAGCCCTTCGGCACCCACGGAGAAGTCGCCGCTCACCGGATTGGTACCGGAATGCAGGCCGCTGACCGACTGCACGAAGAGCGCCTCGGGCACCGAGGCGAGGATCTCCTCGGGAGAAAGCTCCCCCGGCACCAGATGCAACGCACGTGCCCCCACGCCCGGCGGCGACTTGAACCCGCCTCTCACCGCCGACCCCGTGGTGGTGGTCGCGCCGCGGCGGGCCGTGTACACGTTGTGCAGGAACGCGTCGAGGCGGCCGCGCCCGATGAGCCCGAGCGGCCGCGTGGGCACACCTTCGGCGTCGTAGCTGGCGGCGCCGAACGCGTCCGCGAGCGTGGGGTCGTCGACGAGGGTCACACCCGGCGCGGCGACCTCCTCGCCCTCGCGCGCGACGAACATCGAGCGCCCCTTCTGGATCGCCTCGGCGGAAAGGGCCGAGCCGATCAACGAGATGAAGGAGCGCGTCACCTGTGGATCGAGCACGACGGGCAAGCGGCGAGATGCCGGCTGCTTGGCACCCAGCAATCGCACGGCGCGCTCGGCCGCGTCGTGCGCAGCCTCGTTCAGGTCGAGATCGCCGAACGCACGGCCGACCGAGTAGCCGCCGCCGGTCTGCGTGTCGTCGCCGTCGCCCGCCATCGCGTATGCGGAGCAGGAGCACACCGTGCGCCGCGTGGAGACCTCCACGCCGTGGGAGTTCACGACGGCGCTCTCGGCGGCGGCGTCGCCGTACGAAGCGGACCGGAGACCGCGGATGCGCGGGTCGACGGCCTTGGTCGCGGCTTCGAGCTCGATCGCGAGCGCGACTTTGTCGGACGTGGGCACCGAGAGGAGCTCCTCGCGGAACAGGTCGAGCTCGGTTGCTTCGATCCCGGCGAATTCGTCGGGCGTCACCAAGCCGTAGAACTCGTCCGGGGCGCCGAACCCCGCGTTGTCGCGGGCGTCGGCGAGCGTGTCGGCGACGACCTCGGGATCGAGCGATCCTGCCCACGCGTACCCTTGCCGGCCGTCGACGATCACGCGCACGCCGACTCCCTCGATCTCCGCGGTTGCGAGCGACTCGACCTCGCCGTTGAAGGCGTTCACATCGACGTCGCGCGACCGCACCACGTACGCCTCGATCTCCTCGCCCGTGCGTGCGGCGCCGGCGACGGAACGCCCGAGCTCGAGCAGGTCGACGCTTCTCAGCGGGGAAGGAGCCGGCCTCATCCGGCGGTGCCGCCGACCGTGAGCTCGCGCACCCTGAGTGTGGGCTGACCCGACGACACCGGCACGCCCTGGCCGTCCTTGCCACAGGTGCCGGCCCATGTGTCGAAGTCGGACCCGACCGCGTCGACGAGCCGCAGCGTCTCCGGACCGTTGCCGATGAGCTGTGCGGCGCGCACCGGTTCGGTGATGTCGCCGTTCTCGATCATGTAGGCCTCGGTGATCCCGAACACGAAGTCGCCGGTGGCGGTGTTCACCTGACCGCCGCCGAGCGCGACGCAGTAGAGGCCGTGCGGCGTGTCGCGGATGATCGCGTCGGGATCGTCGTCCCCAACGAGTAGAAACGTGTTGGTCATCCGCACCATCGGCAGATGCTGGTAGGTCTCGCGCCGGCCGTTCCCGCTGCTCGCACGACCAACCTTCCGCGCCCGCAAGAGGTCCCACATGTAATTGGTGAGGACGCCGTCCTCGATGAGCACGTTGCGCTGTGCGGGTGCACCCTCGTCGTCGATCGCGAACGTTCCCCACTCGCGTGCGTACGATCCGTCGTCGACGAGCGTGATCAATGGCGACGCGACGAGATCGCCGACGCGTCCGGCGAACACCGACCAGTCTTTCTCGACGAGGTCGGCCTCGAGGCCGTGCCCACACGCTTCGTGGAACAGCACGCCGCCCGCGCCGCGCTTGAGCACGACGGGCAGCTTGCCGGCGGGCGCGGGGCGGGCACGAAGCATCGTGAGCGCGCGTTGGGCGGCGGTGCGCGCGACTTCTTCGGGGTCGATCTCGTCGAAGTACTCGAACCCGATGCTGCGTCCCGGCGCTTCGAAGCCCGTCTGCATGCCCGTGTCGGCAACGGCGACGCAGCTCACACCGAAGCGGGTGCGCACCGCGTCGTCCTCGACGAGCAGGCCGTCGGAGTTGGCGACGAGGATCCGGCGCCGAGCGTCAGCGTACGACGCGGTCACCTGGCGGATCGAGTCGCTCTCGGCACGAGCGGCGTGGTCGGCACGCTCGAGCACTTCAGCCTTGCGCGCCTTCTCGACGGTCTCCGGCAGAATGCGTACGTCGTGAGGTCGTTCCACCGCCCGGCGCTCGAGCGCGACGACGTGCGTCTCGCCCGGCGCACCGCGAGCTGCCGCTGCGGCAGCGAGGGCGGCTGCGCTCAACCCCTGCTCGCTCAAATCGGCGGTGTGCGCGTATCCGGTGGTGTCGCCCCGGACCACGCGGATACCGGCCCCGCGCTCGCGGCCCGACACGAGCTCCTCCACCTTCGCGTCGTCGAGGCGGGCAGTGGCCACCCGGCGATCCTCGGCGAACACCTCGGCGAAGTCGCCACCGTCGCGGAGCGCCGTATGCAGCGTGCGTGAGAGAACCGATTCCTCGATCACGTCCGTACCTCGATCACGTCAATTCACACGCCAAGCCCCCGCTGGGGCAGAGGGGTTGTCTATCGTAGGCCGATGCCGCCTCGCCCCGGTTTGTCCGCAACTGCAGAGCTCGTCGTTGCCGAGGACGACACCGCGCTCGCGCTGTCCACCGGTGACGTCCCCGTGCTCGCGACGCCGCGAGTGGTTCGACTCGCAGAGCAGGCCTCGGTGCGGGCCATCGACGGCACGCTCGCGGAGGGCACCACGAGCGTGGGGTACCGCGTGCAACTCGACCACCTCGCGCCCACTGCGGTGGGGGGCAAGGTGCGCGCCGAAGCGACCCTCGAGATGATCGAGGGCCGCAGGCTCACGTTTCGAGTGTCGGTGAGCGACGGCCACGGGCTGGTCGCGGCGGGACGCATCACGAGAGTGATCGTCGAACGGGCGCGCTTCCTGGAGAAGGCCACGGGCGCCTGAGCAGGAGCGAGCGTCAGCGAATCGGGTATCCCGATTCGCAGCGAGCGACCCATGGTCAGGCAAGGCCGGCGAAGAACCGGTCGACCGCGGCGAACCACGCTGCAGGATTCTCGAACTGTGGTGAGTGACCGGCGTCGGGGATCAGCACCAGCCGAGCCTCCCTCACCGCGTCGGCCAGCAGAAATGACGCCTCGACGAACGTCCCGTCCTCCTCGCCAACGAGCACGAGTGTCGGGCACGTGAGCGCAGCCAGCTCCGCCAGTTGATCCGGCTGACGGGTGATCTCCATCGCGAGCTCGCTCCACATCACCGGCGACAGCGTGGACCACTTGTGATCGCCGTACTCGCGGAACCCCGGGCGCTCGGCCTCCACTCGTTCGTGCGCCGCCGATCCCAACGGGTTGACCTCGTCGAGCAGTTGACGCAGCGCGGCCATCCCGTCACGCCTGGCCACTTCGGCGCCCAAGCTCACGAGCTCCGGATCGATGCCCGGCGGAGGCCCGGCCGAGGTGTCCATGAGGACGAGCGCCTCGACGCGGCCGGGGCAGGCGAGGACCACGCGGCGGGCCACCATGCCACCCATCGAGTGCCCGAGCATCCGGAACTGGTCGAGCTCGAGCGAATCGGCCACGGAGAGCACGTCGGCAGCCAGGCGGTCGAGCGAGTAGGCCGATGGCGCGTCGGGTGCGCCACTCTCGCCGTGGCCACGGAGGTCGAAGCGGACCACGCGGTGGTCACGCGCCAGCGCGTCGACGTGGTCGGCAAAGTCCTCTTTGGCGCCGCCGAAGCCGTGCACCAGGATCAGGGCCGGCGCGTCGTCTCGGGACCCGGCCTCGGTCACCGAGAGCGCGAGCGAAACGCCGTCGTCGGTGGTGATGAACGCACTCGTCGCCGCTTCGAGCCCTGCCATGGCCCCAATCTTGCCAGCCGGACGAGCCTTCGCCCTCGGTCGGGGACGGCTGAACGACCCCGTAACATGAGCGGAATGGCGGCGTCGGAAGTTCTTCGCGCGCGGGAAGGTGAGAACCCGAAGCGTCGTTCCGCCGCCTGGAAGCTCGGCCTGCGCATCCTCGTCAGCGCCGGCCTGTTGGTGTTCCTCATCACCAAGATCCCCTCCGACACGGTCGAACCGAAGAACACCCACGCCGGCACGCTCACCTTCCTCGCCGCTGCGCTCGCCCTCACGTTCGCGGGGTTCATCTTGTCGGCCTGGCGTTGGCAGCGCGTGCTCGCGGTGTTCGACGCCCACGTCCCGCTCCGGACGCTGCTCGGCTACTACCTCGCGGGTCAGTTCGTCGGCAACGTGCTTCCCTCGACGATCGGGGGCGACGTCCTTCGCGTGAGCCGTGCCGCAAAGTCCACGGGCAGCTCCGACGTCGCGTTCGCGTCCGTTGCGATCGAGCGCCTCACGGGTTTCGTCGCGCTCCCTCTCCTCACGATGATCGGCCTGATGATCAAGCCGTCGCTCCTCGACGTCCCCCACGCGTGGATCTCGCTCGTGATCTCGCTCGCGACGGTCGCCGCGTTGCTCGTCATCCTCGTGGTGGCCGGCCACCCGCACCTGGCCGGTCGCTTCGCCAAGCACCAGAACTGGATGCGCTTCGTCGGCGCGGTCCACATCGGCGTCGACCGGATGCGCCGCGAGCCGGGCCGTGCAACAAGCGTGCTCATCGCCGCGGTCGCATACCAGGCGTCGGTGGTGGCGGCCGTGTGGTGCGCGGTGCACGCGCTCGGCGTCTCGGTGCCCGATGCGTCCGTCCTCGCCTTCGTTCCCGCGGTCGCCATGGCGCAGGTGCTGCCGATCTCACTGTCGGGGCTCGGCATCCGTGAGGGGCTCCTCGTCCTGCTCCTGCACCCTCTCGGCGTCCCCACGGGGAAGGCGATCGGCGTCGGGCTGCTCTGGTACGGCATGACGCTCGTGGTCAGCCTGCTCGGTGCGCCGCTGTTCGCGGCCGGTTACCGGCAGGGGAAGGACGGCGAAATCGACGACACCGACGGAGTGCCACCCGACACCGCGGTCGCCGGCCCCACCGTCGCGCCATGAGCGTCGTCGAAGACGAACACGACGAGACGCTCACTGATCCGGCCCTTCCCCGGCGCCGCAGGCTTCGGGGTGGGCGTCGGCTGCGCGACGGTCACTACCTGTACTGGTGGGTGGAGATCCTCGCGGTCGTGGTGTTCTACGTGTTGTACTCGACGATCCGGAACCTGCACCACGGAAACGCGGCGGAGGCATTCGAGCACGCGAAGGAGTTGATCCGGCTCCAGCGCGACCTCGGCATCAACCACGACCAGGCCATCCAGGACTGGGCGCTCGGATGGCGTCCTCTGATCATCGCCGCCAACTACTTCTACGGATCGCTGCACTTCATCGTGACCGGCGGCGTGATGGTGTACCTGTACCGGAAGTGGAGCAACGACTATCCACTGTGGCGGAACACGCTCGCGGTCGCGACCGGCCTCGCGCTGATCGGCTTCGCACTGTTCCCGCTCATGCCGCCTCGGCTCCTGCCGGAGCACTACAACTTCGTCGACACGCTGGCGAAGGATCCTGCGTTCTGGTCGTTCAATTCCGGCGCGGTGAACAAGATCTCCAATCAGTACGCCGCAATGCCGAGCGTGCACTGCGCGTGGGCCCTCTGGTGCGCGTGCGCCCTCGTGCCCCGGCTGAAGCACTGGTGGGCGAAGGCGCTCGCGGTGGTGTACCCGATCGCCACGGTCATCGCGATCGTGATCACGGCCAACCACTACATCATCGACGCGCCCGCCGGGTTCCTCGCTCTGGGCATCGGCTACGCGGCCGCCCGCACGTTCACCCGCGCGGGTCGGGGTTTGAGCGATTCGGAACCGTCAGTCGTCGTTCCGACGGCGTCCGACGACCCAGCCGATCACAAAACCGAGTAGCGCGCAGACGACGATCACGAGGACCAGCGGCGCGCGGACCGTCTCGAAGACAAAGTCGACACGAACGTCGTCGATGTTGGCGAGCGCGAAGACCAACAGCACCAGCGCGCAGATGGCGACGACGACGTGGTGGGGCTTGATCCGGCTCTTGGCGTGCTGTTCGTCGACCACCGGCCTACCTCCGCGCTGCGTTGCGTGTTTGCGTCCCGTCCCGGCCCCCGCGTGACCGTACCGCCTTGTGCCGTGGGTTGCGCGCACCCTTGTGGCCGGCGACGATGCGGGCGACGCTCTCGCGGACGGCACGGTCGGCGAGCGAGAGCTGCACGTCGCGGGCGTTCACGATCGCGAGCCGGCGAGGCGGCATGTGCGCGATCGCGACCGCGCGGAGATCGCCGAGGTCGGGCGGCAGCGCGGTCTCCGGGAGGATCGACCCGTAGTCACCTGCCGCAACCAGTTCGGCGATCAAACGGATGCCCTCGACTTCCACCGCCACTTCGAGGGTGAGGCCCTGCGAGGCCGCGGCGCTCTCGACCTCGATGCGCAGAGGATTACCGGCCGGTGGAAGGACGAACGAGAGCTTGCTCAGGGCCGCGAGTGGCACGGGCTCCGCAGGCAGTGGCGTGTCGGCGTGGACGAGCGCGACGAGCGCCTCGTCGAGCAGGTGCTCCACGATGAGGCGGCGATCGTCGACCGGCTGGGTGACGACCGCCTGCGCGAGCTCGCCCTCGATCACCTCCGCCCACAAGCGTTCGGACGCGCCCTCATTGACGCGGAGCCTTACACCAGGTGCGCGCGTCCGCAGATCGGCGACGAGCGCGGGCATCAGCCAGCGGCTCGCGGTGCCGACGACGCCGAGCCGCGCGTGCCCGGCTTCGAGGCCCTGGAGCATCGAGAGGTCGGCGCGCATCGCCTCGAGCTCACGCTGCACGCGCCGCGCTCGTTCGAGGACTACGGCGCCGAACTCGGTTGGTTCTGCGCCTCGGCGACCGCGCACGAGCAGTGGAACCCCGAGCTCGAGCTCGAGCTGACGGATCTGATCCGACACGTTCGACTGCACGGTGTTGAGCGCGTCGGCCGCGGCGGTGAACGAACCCTCCTCCGCGATCGCCAGCAAGGTGTCGAGGTGCCGGAGCTCCATCGTGCCGTCCTCCTGGTCAACCTGCCGCTGTTCAACCGGGCACCATCGCCAATAACGATGGACACGATCCATATTAGCTGTTGGACAGATCAAGCGGGAGCGGGCAACATGGACCCTCGCAGGACGAATCGGGGAGCTGGTCATCCCCCCTCCGGCTCCCCGATTCTCCAGCACGCACGTACTCACAGAGGTTCTCGGGGTTGGGGGTTTCACAGTGTCCGTCGCGGAAATCGTTTCGAACCTGATCTTCTCCGGGCCGTTGACCTGGACAGACGAAGCGGCGTGCCGGGGCCAGAACGAACTGTTCTTCGCCCCTGCCGGCGAACGCCCCGAGACACGATCGATCCGTGAGGCCAAGGCGCGAGCCGTCTGCAACACCTGCGCGGCGCTGGATCCGTGCCGGCGTTGGGCCCGGGAGAACCGCGAGTACGGCTTCTGGGGCGGCGAGTCGGAGGAAGAGCGCGCCGCGGCGGGCTTCCGCGTCGACATGCCCGTGGGCCGCGTCGCGCGCTACCCCAGGGGCGACGGCACCCCCGTCGAGCCCCGCGCACCCCGAGTCGCCTAATAGTTCGCTCGCTCGCCGCGGCGCAGGATAACAGCGCCCCGGG
>JBBDHW010000055.1:37664-71336 GCA_040880805.1 Acidimicrobiia bacterium
GGCACTCGCTCGCTGGCGAGCGACTCGCTGCGCTCGTCGCCGCGTCGGGGTCGGACCGTAAGCTGCCGCGATGAACAGCGGCCTCGTGTGGGACCGGCAACCGGAGCTTCGCGACCCGCTCCTCGTCGCCGCGTTCGAGGGCTGGAACGACGCTGGCGACGCGGCAACGGCCGCGGCCGACTGGCTCGTCGAGAAGTCGCACGCGCAGCGCTTCGCATCGATCGACCCCGACGAGCACGTCGACTACCAGTCGCGGCGTCCACGCGTCGAGCTCGTCGGCGGGGTCGCGCGCTCGATCATCTGGCCCGCGCACGAGTACTACGCGGCGCCGTTCGGCGACCGCGACCTCGTCGTGCTTCGAGCCGTCGAGCCGAACGTCCGGTGGAAGCAGTACTGCAACACCGTGATGTCCGTTGCCGCCGAGACAGGCTGCGCCATGGTCGTGACCTTCGGTGCGCTCCTGGGGGACGTGCCGCACACCCGCCGCGTGCGCGTCACAGGCACTTCCACCGATCCCGAGCTTGTCGGCAATCTCGGCCTCGTGCCGTCGCGCTACGAGGGTCCCACCGGCATCGTCGGTGTGCTCCACGACGCGTGCCGCGAGGCGGGGATACGATCGGTCTCCTTGTGGGCCCCGGTACCGCACTACATCGCGACCCCGCCCAACCCGCCGGCAACCCGCGCGCTGCTCGAGCGGTTCGCAACTCTCTCGGGCGTACCGCTCGAGCTCGAGGGGCTCGAGCAGCTCGTCGACATCTGGAGGGCTCAGGTCGACCGCGCGATCGAGGACAACGACGAGGTGCAGACGTACGTGCGTGAGCTCGAAGCTCGCGTCGACGCCGAGGACGCCGAGGACCAGGGCGTGATACTCGGCGACGACGAGATGCCGAGCGCCGGCGAACTGGTCGACGAAGTCGAGCAGTTTCTCCGCGAGCAAAACGAGGAATCATGAGTCGATTGATCGACAAGCTCACCGCCTCACGATTCCGGGGCGCCGCCGCCTACCTCACCACAGCCGTGCGCGTCGTCACCGGTGCCTTCTTCGTGGCGGTCTCCACCGGGAAGTTCGTCGACCACATGCAAGAAGCCATCGACTTCGAGAGATACGGGGTACCGGTGCCGGATACCGCGGTGTACGTGGTCGGCACCGTGGAGCTCGTCGGCGGGCTGCTCCTCGTGGTGGGCCTGTTCACGCGCGTCGCCGCGCTGTTCCTCGCCGCCGACATGGTGGGAGCGATCGCGACCGCAGGCGTGATGGAGGGTGGCAGCTTCAACCTGGGGGTTGCGCCCGCGCTGCTCGTGGCGATGCTCTTCCTGTTATGGGCCGGGCCTGGGGTGCTCGCGCTCGACGCCAAGCTTGGCGGCCGCGACGGCGCTCGTCCCGCATTACCCGACTAAGTCGCGGGCAACGGCTTCCCAGAGTTGCGTCGAGAGCGCAAGCGACTCCTGGTCGACGCGTTCGTCGTTGCCGTGGAACATGGTGCCGTAGTCCTCGAAGGCGAGACGCTTCGAGAAGAGCCCGAAGCCGTATCCCACCGCACCCGCGCGGCGATAGAAGCGGTTGTCGGTCGCGCCCACCATGAACGACGGCACGAGTGCTGATCCCTCGCAGAGTCGCGACGTGACGCGCTCGAGCGTGTCCCACAGCGGGGTGTCGATCGGAGACTCCGTCGCGGGATCGTCGTTCGACTGGATCTCCACCGAGTCGGCGAGGTCGCCGAGCGCGTCGCGCATCATCTCGATCGCGTCGGCTCCGGTCTGCCCGGGCAGTGTACGGACATCGACCTCGAGGTCGACGCGATCCGGGATCACATTCGTCTTGGTGCCGCCGTGCGCGACGGTCGGCGCGAACGTGGTGTGGGTGCACGCATGCCACGTGCGCGCCATGGCGAGGGGCAACTCGGCAAGTGCATCGTTGAACTGATCGGCGTCGAGCAGCGCGGCAGTGAGATCCGGGTCGAGGTGGAGTCCTTCGATGAACCGGCGCCACGCGGCGTGGATCTGGGTCTCGGACTCGTACTCCGCGATGCGGCGCACGACCTCGGCGGCAGTGACGAGCGCGTTGTCGGTACGGAAAGGCTGTGAGCCGTGGCCAGGCGTCCCGCGCACGGTGAGCTTCGACCAGAATGTGCCCTTCTCGCCCACTAGCACCGGCAACCGGATCCCCGCAGGTGTCGGGACCTGGAACCCACCCGATTCGGTGAGCACGAAGTCGGCGTAGACCGCGTCGCGTTCGTGGTCGAGGAGCCAGTGCGCGCCCCACACACCCTGGGCCTCCTCGTCGGCCACGGCGAGATAGATCAGCGTGCCCTTGGGGCGGAAGCCGCTGTCGGCGAGGCGGCGGAATGCGACAGCCTGCGACGCGGTGAGGTTCAGCATGTCGACCGCGCCGCGGCCCCACACGAAGCCGTCGACGATCTCCGCGCCGAACGGATCGCGGCTCCAACCGTCGGGGTTCACGGGCACGACGTCGGTGTGGCCCATCAACAGGAGGGACGGGGCATCGGGATCGGTGCCCTCGATCCGGGTGACGAGGCTCGAACGCCCGGGCTGTGGCTCGAAGACCTCGTGGTCGCCCGCGCCCGACAGGTACTGCGCGAGGAGGTCGACGCTGCGTGTCTCCTCACCGGACGCGATCGTGCCGTCGTTCACACACTGGTTACGGATCAGCGACTGGAGCAGGTCGGTGACCTCGGCGGTGGGATCCTCCGCATGCTTCGCCATATTTCCCGCTCTCGGCGCTTCGCGCCGGGCCGCTTGGGCCCCGGCTCACTGCGGCGCAGGGTACCTGCGCCGCGGCCGTTCGCCTCGGGCGACGACCCTACCTCCCGCCATCGGTCTTAAGTGTCGCCGACGGCGAGGGTGTGGAGCTCGGCGAAGGCGTCCTCGATGCCGCCGGCGAGGAGCTCGAGGTCGGGCGCGGCCGCACCGTCGCCGACGATTCCGAAGTACAGCTCGCCGCAGTACGACATCACCGCGATGTTGATCGTGAGGTTCCTCGAGAGCGGCGCGAGCGGGTAGACCTCCACCATCTCGGCACCGAGGCAGTAGAGGGGCACCTGCGGGCCAGGGATGTTGGTGACGATGAGGTTGGCGAAGCGCTGACCGTGCGCGGCGCGTGCAGCGAGCCCGAGCAAGGTCGGCGCCGCGTACTCGGTGAGACCGATGAGCACTGCGGCGCCGACCGCCGATTCGCGCTCCTTGAGATCGGCCGTGCTCGCGCGCACGGCACGCAGTCGTATCCGGGGGTCGGGCTCGCCGACGGCGAGGGGAACGAACATCGCCGAGATCCGGTTACCGAGTTGCGTGCGCTCACTGTCGTCGCGCACAGAGACCGGACAGAAGATCTTCACGGAGAGGTCGGCGCGCAGCTCACCGCGCGCGTCGAGTAGCCGGGCGAGCGCACCGCCAACTCCCGCGAGTATCACGTCGTTGACCGTGCACTCGAACGCCTTGCGGACCTCCTTGACCGGTTCGAGCTCCACCCGCACGATCTCGATTCGGCGGCCGCGTCCGATCGGACCGTTGATCGAGAGCGACGGCGCGATCGGATCGGTACCCACGAGTGCGCCGATCGACCGCGCGAGTTGCGAAACGCGATCGACGACATCACGTGGCGCGACCACGCCGCGCCGCGCGACACCCGCGAATTCCACCGGTTGCCGGATGCGTTCGCACAGGCTGTCGAGCATCAGACGCGCGGGTTCCGGTGGGGGTTCCGAACGCCAGGGCGGTTCGTCGATCACGCTCGACTCGCGCGAGAAGTCGAACAGCGCGGTCGCGATGTCGATGCCGGAGATACCGTCGGTGAGCGTGTGGTGTGACTTGTGCACCAACCCGACCCGCTCGCCCCGATCGACACCCTCGACGAACCACAGCTCCCACAGCGGATGATCGCGGTCGAGCAGCTGCTCCATGAGCCGTTCCGCGAGCGAGATGAGTTGGCGACGTGTCCCCGGCGCCGGCAGTGAGGTGAGCTTTACGTGGCGGGCGATGTCGAAGCCGGGATCGTCGACCCAGATCGGCCGGCCAAACCCGAACGGCACGTGCATGACGCGGCGCCGGAAGCGCGGGATGAGAGACAGTTTCGACTCGACGAGCGCGCGCACGTCGTCGAGACGGAACCGGCCCTCGGGTCCGTAGAACGTCTCCCGCTCGAGGATGGCGATCGCGCCCACGTGCATGGGAGTCTCGGGCCGCTCGAGGTGGAGAAAGGTCTCGTCGAGCGCGCTGAGGCGGTCGTACGCGGTCATCGCCGGGATCGTACGTCGACAACGATGGAGCAGCCCAGCACTACGCCGTGAACGCAGGAGTCAGGCACGGCGTGATGCCGGGTCCCCGCGCGATCGCGCGGGCGCGCGCCTCGAGCGCGGTGGCCTTTCTGGCGTACGCCCCCGCTTCGCCGTCATGGCTGGCGCGCATCGCCGTGCGCATGGCATCGACCTCGTCGAGGGTCTGGTCGATCAGCGCGATCCACACCTTCGCGGTGTGCTCGTACGACCTCGGCGGCCGAAGGTCGCGCAGTGAGGCGACTGACGACCGGTGGATGGCGACGACTTTGGCGCTCAGCCGGCCGAGGTTCGACGTCTCGATGCGTGCGATGGCGCGGTTCGCGCGTGCGCAGACCGCGCTCGACTCCCGTACGAAGCCTCGCTCGGACAGCCGAGCGTTACCGGTGCCGCAGCCTCCCGTGAGCACCAGCACTCCGACGAAGCAGGTTCCGACCAGTTTCGTTCGCACCCCTATCGCCCTCCTGCGCGGGAATGTACCCCGGGGCACCGACCAGTACGCTGCGGCGCCGTGAGTCGAACCGCGACCTGCGTGTGGCGCGTCGAGGCGACTCTCGTCCTCGCGCTCGACGAACACCTCGGACCGCCCGTCGATAGCTACGTGAACGGAACGCAGACGTGGCTCACCGACGACGGACCCGGCGGGGCCACGCTCGAGTGGCGCCTCCACCCGGTCGCCGCGTACCGCCCGCCCACGGGCGTGTCGCACTACGACCTCTGGGAGCATGTGGTCGACGCGCTCGCAGCCGGTACTGATCCCGACGCGCTGCAACTCGGCTCCGAGCACCGGACGTTGCGTTCGCTGTGGGACGGACTCGAGTGCTTCGCCGCCTACGACGAGGAGATCGAGCCGGCGCCGATCGCCCAGGCGGCAACCGACGCGCTGCACCGCGCTCCTGACGCGACCGGGTTGGTCGACCACGATCGCATCGGCAGCGCGTGGGAACAGGCGAAGGGCACGGTGTCCATCACGGAGATGCTGCTCGCAGAGCTACGCACGCGAACCGCTCCCGCATGACATGATGCCGGTCGTGGACGGCGACGGCCTCGCGCGCGAGATCTACGAACGAATCCACCTCACCGGCGAGTTCGTCCTGCGCTCGGGGGCGGTGAGCAACGAGTACTTCGACAAGTTCCTCTTCGAGGCCGACCCGGTGCTGCTGCGCACCATCGGCGAGGCACTGGTGCCGCTCGTCCCCGCCGGCACCGACGCGCTCGCAGGCCTGGAGCTCGGCGGGATCCCCATCGCCACGGTGCTCTCCCAGCTCACCAGGCTGCCTGTGCTGTTCGTGCGCAAGGAGGCGAAGACATACGGCACCTGCCGGCTCGCCGAGGGCGGCGAGGTCGACGGCCGGCGGCTCACGATCGTGGAGGACGTCGTGTCATCGGGCGGGCAGGTGATCCTGTCCACCCAGGACCTGCGGGAGCGCGGTGCGGTCGTCGAGCACGCGGTGATCGTGATCGACCGCCGTGGTCCCGACAACCAGCACCAGCTGGCCGAGGCCGGGATCGAGCTGCACGCGCTCTACACGATGGACGAGCTGCAGCGCGCGGGCGAGCACTGAATCAGCGCGAGCTGAGTTAGAGGGTGTCGCCGCCGCGCCACGGCGGCGTGCGCGGCGCCTCGAAGCTCGCCGGGAGCTGCACACCGTCGATCGCCGCGAAGGCGAGCTCACCCCACCGTTGGACGCCCGCAAGCGGCCACGGCAAGTTGTCGCGTGCGAAGAACCCGACTGCGCGCGTTTCGAGCGGGTGACCGCGCAGCTCACCGCCCAGCATCCGGCAGTGGAACAGCATCGAGTAGAGCGGGAACTGGGTGAACCCGAGACGCAGACCGTCGAGCACGGCGATGAGCGACACGGGCTCCACCTCGATCCCGGTCTCTTCGAACACCTCCTTCACCGCGATCTCGGACGGCGAGTAGCCGACGTCGGCGTAACCAACGGGGTAGAGCCACACGCCCGAGTCGGCGCGCTGCGTGAGTAGGAGCTCGCCCTTGTCGTTCCCGACGATGGCGGCCACCGCGACTTTCGGCGTGACATAGCCGTGCACGCCTTCGCCGATCGTTGCGACCCACTCGTCGTACAGCGTCTCGGCCTGCGCTTCCTCGATCGCCGCGGCACGGATGTCGGCCGCGACCTTGAGCACCTCGTCGAAGCGCTCCTGCTCGTAGAGGCTCTTCGTGAACGCCAGGCCGGTGCGCGCAATGGCGGACAGGGTCTCGGCCCAGCGGAGGAGATCGCCGGCCGACGGGATGAACGGTTCGGTCACAACCAGCCGGCGCGTGCGAGCACGGGCTCCGCACTCTCCAGATAGTCGTCCGGCGGCTTCGCGAGCTCTCCGGCGCGCACCTTCGCGAGCAGGCGCCGAACCACTTCGAGGATCTCGGGCACCGCGTCGCGCAGCTGCCGCGCGTCGTCGGGGTCGATTTCGGACGCGTTGATCTCGGACCGCTCGACCAGGGTGTCGAGATCCGAGAGCTGTCGGCCCAGCCACTCGATCGGGTCGGCGGCCAGGTCGTCGTCCCACTCGCGTTGGCCAGGCTCCCAACCACGGAGCCGCGGGTGATGGTGCGTGCGGTCGTGGCTCCCGGGCGCACCGTCGACCGTCTCCAGCAGATCGACGCGCCAGATCGGCAGATCGATCGAGATGGGCTGCACCGAGTAGACGGAACCTTGCAGCTCCGGGCGCTCGACGACGCGAACTTCCAGCCGCACGCCGCGCTCCGCACCCTCCTGCCCGGGCCCGGGGTTCGGATCGGCGAAGAAGAGATCGCCGACCACCACGCCTACCCGCTCGAAGCCGAATGCGTACAACACGAGAGTCGCCTCCCAAGGATTCGCTGTTGTCGGACATCCAGCGTACGCCGCGGGCCACAACGGCTCAGCTCAGCGTGACCTCGGTGGTGAGACGGGCAAGCAGCGTGGCGCGCAGCGAGTCGATCGCCAACCGGTCGGTGAGCTTCTGGCGCGTCTCGTCGCGCAGGTAGAACACGTCGACAACGCGATCGCCCAGCGTCGAGACGATCGCCTGCGACACATCGAGGCCGAGGTCGGCGAACACGGCCGCAACGCGCGCGAGCAGGCCCACGTCGTCGGGAGCGTGGACCTCCACCACCGTCGCGAACGACGACGCCTCCATGTCGACGATGATGCGAACGTCGCGCGCCGATGCCGGTGCCGCAGTGGCGCGATAGCGCCGGGTGCGCTCTCGCAGGCGCTCTTCGACCGGGAACTCGCCCGACATCGCTCCCTCGAGCGTGGTCGTGAGGCGCTCGCGCTCGGCAGGATCGGTGAGCCGCTCGAAGCGGTCGGTCCCGGCGAACACCTCGAGCGCCATGCCGTCGTGGTGCGTGTACCCGGTTGCGGCTCCGATGTCGAACCCGACGAGGCTCAAGCTCGCGGCCACAGTCGCGAGCAAGCCCGTGCGGTCGAGCGCGACCACGGTGCACCGCAAGCGACCGTCGACCTCGTCCCACTCCACCGCGAGCTCACGGCGCGCGATCAGATCGCGATGCCGGGCCAGCACCTCGGCCGAGAAGGCAGTGGTGTACGCCGGCGGCATCGCGTCGAGGTACTCGTCGGCCGCGGGCCCGATCAGCGCCGCGAGCTCCGCGCGCCGGAGCGCAGCGGTCTCGGAGCCGACGACGCCCTCTTCGAAGAGCAAGTCGGTCTTCACGAACAACTCGCGCACGAGCGCCGCCTTGCTCGTGCTCCACGCCGCCGGACCGGTTGCGCGCGAGTCGCCGATGGTGAGCGTGTAGAGCAGATCGAGACGTTCGGCGTTGCCGACCGCACGCGCGAACCGTGTGATCGTGAGCTCGTCGGAGAGATCGCGCCGCGTTGCCATGTCGGCGAGGAGCAGGTGGTTGCGAACCAGCCACACGATCACGCCGGTTCCGTGCTCGTCGAGCCCGATGCGACGGCACACCGCCGCAGCCGTCTCCGCACCGACCTCGGAATGGTCACGGGGGTGACCCTTGCCGATGTCGTGCATCAGCGCGCTCAGAAGCAAGAGATCGGTACGCGCGCGTCGCGCGACATCCCCGTCGAAGTCGTCTGCCTGGCGGATCACCGCGCACTCGGCGACGGCCTCGAGCGAGTGCCGGTCGACCGTGAACCGGTGGTACGCGTTGCGCTGCGGACGCGCGCGAACGTGCTCCCACTGCGGCAGCAACCGCACGAGCACACCGACGTGATCGAGCGCTTCGACGACGGGAATCGCGCCGCGACCCGCCGCGAGCAGCGCGATGAAGGCATCGCGCACCTCGGATGTCCACTCGACCGCTCGCAGCTCGGCGATCTGGACCAGGGTGTCACGATCGATGGGCAACTGCAGCTGCGCTGCGTGGGCCGCGAGGGTGAGCACACGCAACGTGTCGACTTCGACACCTTGTTCGAGCGCGACGCGATCGTCACGCACCACGATGCCGTTGCCGAGCACGCGGACACCCGACGAACGACCTCCGGGACCACGGCGGGTCGCGAGAAGCCGCGACCACACATCGGACGTGATCCAGACAACCGCGCGGGCCGCCTCTCCGAGCTCACGGACATGCGCGTCGGCATCGGTGGCGCCAACCATTCGCGCGACCGCGTCCTGGTCCTGGAGGGTGAGCAGATCCGACCGTCCGCCGGTCACCCGGTGCAGCGCGACGCGCGCGTCGAGCAGGAGGTCGCGCGTCTCGCGGAGCCGCGTGCGATCCTCGTCGCGGAGGTAGCCCAGCGCGACGAGCGTGGCGACGCCGGTCGACCAACCGCCGCTCCCGGGCGTCGCCCCGGGGCCACCGGGGTCAGGGCCGAGCGCCCACCCGATCCAGCCGGGTGCCTGGATGTCGCGCAGGCCCCCGCCGCCGTCCTTCAAGTTGGGCTCGAGCATCTCCGCGATCGGCCCGGGCTGCTCGAGCCGCGCCGCGGCGCCGGACGCGAGGTCGTCGATCAACCGGTTGCGGCGCTTTGGCGCGAGCCGACGGACCTTGTCCATCGTCTCGTCGAGCAGCGCGTCGTCGCCGACGAGCAGCCGGGTGTCGAGCAGCGCGGTGAGCGCGTCGAGTTCCGTGTCGGCGAGCGCGAGCGCTTCCTTCACGCTACGGGTGGAGTGACCGAGGACGAATCCGGCGTCCCACAGTGGGTACCAGAGCCTCGACGCGTCGTCGCGCAGTGCCGAGGCCCGCCGCCCGCCTGAGTGCAGCAGCATCACGTCGACGTCGGAGCCCGGGCACAACTCGCGCCGCGCGTACGACCCGAGCGCGACCAGCGCCCAAGCGGCGCGCGACCCGAAGCCCGCAGTGGCGTCGACAAGCGCGTGGTCGATGAGGTTGCTCAGCGCGCGGCCGAAGGCGGGTCCGCGTAGCGACCTGGTCGCGACGAGCTCATCGCGCGCCGCTCGGAGCGAGTTAGATCGCGTCGGGTCCGGACTCACCTGTACGGATACGCCAGGCTTGTTCCACGGGTACAACCCATACCTTGCCGTCACCGATCTTTCCGGTGCGAGCCGTCTCGATGAGACGGCTCGCCACCCTGTCGACGTCGTGGTCGTCGACGAGGATCTCGACGCGCACCTTCGGAACGAAGTCGATGGTGTACTCCGCGCCGCGATAGACCTCGGTATGACCGCGCTGGCGGCCGAATCCTTGGACGTCGGAAATCGTGAGTCCCTGCACCCCGAGGTCCTTCACGGCTTCCTTCACGTCGTCGACCTTGAACGGTTTGATGATCCCGACGATCAGCTTCATCTCAGACTCCAATCATGGCGCGCGCTGAGCAGCGCGTCAGACCCGCTCGAGGGAGTAGCCGACCTCGGAGTGCTGGGTGAGGTCGAGACCGGTCTCTTCGTCCTCCTCGGAGACCCGGATGCCACCCGGCATCACCAGGTCGAGCACCTTGACGATCACCAACGTCAGGATCCCCGACCAGACGATCGTGGCACCCACCGCGATGAGCTGGTCACCCATGAGCTCCCAGCTCCCGCCGCTCACGAACACGCCTTCGTGGGTCACGGCCGGGTTGAACGCGGCGTCGGCGAACAGCCCGAGGAGCAACGATCCGACGATCCCGCCGACGAGGTGGACACCGACCACGTCGAGGGCGTCGTCGTAGCCGAAGCGGAACTTGATGCTGCACGCCAAATAGCAGAGCGCGCCGGCGATGAGGCCGATGTAGATCGGCGCCATGCCGCCGACGAAGCCGGCGCACGGCGTGATCGCAACCAGACCGGCCACCGCGCCCGACGCGGCCCCAAGGGTGGTGGCATGCCCACCGCGGATGCGTTCGAACAGAAGCCACCCGAGCATCGCGGCCGCGGCCGCCATGTTCGTGTTCACGAACGCCTGGGCGGCGATGTCGTTCGCACCCAAGGCCGATCCCGCGTTGAAGCCGAACCACCCGAACCACAGCACGCCTGCGCCCAGCAGGGTCCACGGCAACATGTGTGGCGGCATCGGGTGCTGGGGCCACCCACGCCGCCGGCCGAGAACGATCACAACCGCGAGCGCTGCGATGCCGGCGTTGATGTGCACGACGGTGCCACCCGCAAAGTCGAGTGCGCCGCGGCGGAACAGCCAGCCTGCGGGCGAGAAGACCCAATGGGCAACCGGGGTGTACACGACGAGCAGCCAGATCCCGAGGAACCAGAACCACGCCGAGAACTTCATGCGGTCGGCGAGCGCCCCGGTGATCAGCGCCGGCGTGATGATCGCGAACATGAGCTGGAACGACATGAACGCGAGTGGCGGAATCGGCACGCCCCCGAAGCCGGTCGCCGGCACGACGTTGACGTCGTGCATCCACGCGAGGTCGAGATTACCGATCCATTTCCCGGTCCCGTGGAACGCCAACGAGTACGCGAGCGCGGCCCACAGCACGCTGACGAGGCCCATCGAGAAGAAGTTCTGCATGAGCATGGCGAGCACGTTCTTCGCCCGCACCATGCCGCCGTAGAAGAAGGCGAGCCCCGGCGTCATGAACAGCACCAGCGCGCACGAAGCGAGCACCCACGCGGTGTCGCCGGTATTGACCTTCATAGACCCTCCCCCAGGAAAGATTTGTGACAGCCTGAGGGTGTCCTGTTTCCGTCGGGTCGCGGGAGTGTTTCGGCAATGTGAAGACAGACTGACCGTGGTCAGCCGCCCGCCCGCGCTCGGAGCACCGCGGCCTTCGCCATCCCCCACGCGAGGAGGAGTGGCGCGAGGTCGGGATCGCCGAGATCACCGAGCGTCCGGGGCACCAGCCCGTAGCGGTCGTCGGGCCATGCCCGCTCGTCGAACGCGTCGCGCTCGACCGCCGGGATACCGGCCGCTTCGAGGATCGCGGTCGGTTCCCGGTACGCGGTGCGCACGATCTCGAGCGGCGTGGCGGTTTGTGCCGAGGGATCGGCGGCGAACAGCTCGCGGAGACGGGCCGTCACACGCCGAGTTGTTCGGCTTCCGGCGCTGACCGCCTCGCGTTCAATCTGTGCACGCGTCGACCTATCGAGACGACCCCACGCGTCGAGAATGCGCGCGACTTCGCTCTGCGTCCACCCCGGTAGTTCGCGCTCGACGCCCGCGACGATCGCGTTGCTCGCGTCGGCGAGGCGGCGCGCCGCGCGCGTCTCGTCACCCTTCGAGGACGTCACCTTCCATCGCGTTCACGGTGCAGCCGACCTTCTCGAGATACGCGATCGCGGCATCGCGCTGCTCGGGGCTCCCGCCGAGCTCGAGGATCACCCAACCGGAATGCGGCTCGACGTTCGCGCGCCGGATGTTGGGAACCACATCGAACCGCTTCACGATCTCGTAGATCATCGGACGGTCGACGAGTTCCTCAGGGAACGAGACGAACAGGCGCACGTGTTCCACGGCGGCGAACTCTGTCACAGACCGACGCGCTCGAGCACGTCGGACGGCTCGGACACGAGCCCGGTGACGAACGGCCCGAACTCGGCGTACTCGGCCGACACCGGGTCGAAGCGCATCTCGTAGACGATGTCCTTCAGCGCGACGGGGTCGTCGGCGAGGAGCGTCACTCCCCACTCCCAGTCATCGAGGCCGGTGGAACCGGTGATGAGCTGGAGCACGCGCCCGGCATATGTTCGGCCGACGCGAGCGTGGCCGGCCATGAGCCGCTTGCGGGAGTCGTAGGGCAACGAGTACCAGTTCGCGCCCTGCATGCGCCGCTTCGACATCGGGTAGAAGCAGATCGCGCGCTTCAGCGGCAGCCGCGGGTGCAGGCGCTGCTCGCGGTAGTGCGCCATGCGCTCACGCCACGCGGCGAGCGATGCCTCTTGCGCAGCACCGGCGAGCCCTTCCTCGGCCTCGAGGCGCGCGCGTTCATCATCTTCCGTGGAGGTGTACTCGGAAAGCTCGGTGAGCGACACGTACGAATCCACAAGGGTGAGCGGCGCGGTCGACAGCTCGCGCTGGAACGCAAGGAGTCGCGCGAGGTCGGGGCCGAGCGCCATCACCCCGAGGTCGGCCTTGTGGCCGAGCACCGCGAACAGCAGCGCTTGATGGCCGTCGGCCTCGAGCGACCGCACCGCGTCGAGCGCTCGCTTGCCGCCCTGCGGGTCGGCCTCGGCGCGGTCGCGATCCACCGTGTAGAAGAGGTGGAGGACCCCCCACCCAAGTGACAGCTCGACGGGATCCATCAGCCCGCGTCCATCAGCCCGCGTCCATCAAATGGTCCGGCCGTCGCCCAGGTCGTCGAACTCGAAGACCTCGTCGGCGGGCGGGGGCTCGACGTCGATTGGCACGCCGAACTCGGTGACCTCCATCGTCATCGAGACGCTGCCCTCGACACCGGGAACGCCGACCATGCTCGCGTCGATCGTGGTCTGCACCTTCACGACGCGGTCTCGATCGTCGATCCACACGTCGACGGGCACCGACCCGAGCTTGGCGCGTGCGTCGTCGTCGAGGCCCGGCAGGTTGCCGACCTTCGAGAAGTCGATCGACGCGTGGGAGTGAGTGGCGTGGCGGCCTGCCACCGTGTCGTCGCCGACGGTCTCGACGTCGCCGGACAGGCCCTTCAGCAAGTCGAGCCCGCTCTGCGGTGTGCTCCGCTGTGCGGGATCGAGCAGTCCGCCGATCACCGAACCCTGGCCGTTCACGAGCTCACCGAGATCGAGCCGGACCCAGCGCGTGCCGGCAGGCAAGAGGCCGGCCAGCGGGCTGTCGCCGAGCCCGATGTAGGCCACACCGTCGATCAGGCGCAGCTCGAAGGTCCCGCCGAGCGGATTCGTGGTGGTGACTCGTGCGCGCGTGCCGTCGCCCGAGCTCACGCCCTCGGCGTGCATCGTGAACGGCTTGCCGAAGAAGTCGATCCGCTGGTCGATCGTGAAGCTCACCGACTCGGCTCGCGCAGTGGTGGCGGCAGCCGTCTTCAGTGCCTTGATCGACACCGCATTCGCGCCGTCGCCGCCACCGCCACAGCCCGCGAGCGCAAGCGCCAGCGCGACCCCGAGGGTCGTGAAACCGAGAGTGATCCGCCGCATGGCACCAACCGTAGACGTCAAGAGGGGCGCCCCCCAGGGGGCCCCCCTCTTGCATCGGCTGGTTGTGCGGGATCGTTTAGAAGTCGCCCATACCGTCCATACCACCCGGCATGGCGGGCATGGCGGACTTCTCTTCGGGCTTGTCCGCGATGACCGCCTCGGTGGTGAGGAACAGCGCTGCGATCGACGCCGCGTTCTGCAGCGCCGAGCGGGTGACCTTCGCGGCGTCGGTGACGCCCGCCTTCACGAGGTCCTCGTACTCACCCGTGCGGGCGTTCAGGCCGTTGGCGCCGCGGAGGTTCTTGACCTTCTCCACGACAACGCCACCCTCCATGCCCGCGTTGATCGCGATCTGCTTGAGCGGCTCCTCGAGCGCACGCGCGACCAACCTGGCACCGGTGGCCTCGTCGCCGGTGAGCGACGTCGCCATCTCGAGCACCTGCTCCTGCGCGCGGATCAACGCAACCCCGCCGCCGGGCACGACGCCCTCTTCCACCGAAGCCTTCGCGGTCTGCACCGCGTCCTCGATGCGGTGCTTCTTCTCCTTGAGCTCGACCTCGGTGGCCGCGCCGACCTTGATGATCGCGACACCGCCGGCCAGCTTCGCGAGGCGCTCCTGGAGCTTCTCGCGGTCGTAGTCGGAGTCGGTGTTCTCGATCTCCTGCTTGATCTGGTTGATCCGGCCGTTGACGTCGCTCTTGGAGCCTGCACCTTCGACGATCGTCGTCTCGTCCTTGGTGACGACGACCTTGCGAGCGCGGCCGAGCAAGCCCACGTCGGTGTTCTCGAGCTTGAGGCCGACCTCTTCGGAGATGACCGTGCCACCGGTGAGGATCGCCATGTCTTCGAGCATCGCCTTGCGGCGCTCACCGAAACCGGGCGCCTTCACCGCGGCCGACTTGAACGTGCCGCGGATCTTGTTGACGACGAGCGTGGCGAGCGCCTCGCCCTCGACGTCCTCGGCGATGATCACGAGCGGCCGGCTGGCCTGCATGACCTTCTCGAGCACCGGGAGCATGTCCTTGACCGCCGAGATCTTGCCGGAGTGCAGCAGGATGTAGGCGTCGTCGAGCACGGCTTCCATGCGGTCGGTGTCGGTGACGAAGTACGGCGAGATGTAGCCCTTGTCGAAGCGCATACCTTCGACGAAGTCGAGCTCCATGCCGAACGTCTGGCTCTCCTCGACGGTGATGACGCCGTCGGTGCCGACCTTGTCGAGCGAATCGGCGATCATCTGGCCGATCTCGGGGTCGGCCGCGGAGATCGCGGCGACGTTCGCGATCGCGGCGAGGTCGGTCTTCACGCTCTTCGAGTTCTTCTTGATCGAGTCGACCGCGGTCTCGACCGCCTTCTCGATGCCGCCCTTGAGCACCATCGGGTTCGCGCCGGCGGCGACGTTCCTGAGGCCCTCACGGACCATCGCCCACGCGAGCACTGTGGCCGTGGTGGTGCCGTCGCCGGCGACGTCGTCGGTCTTCTTGGCGACTTCCTTCACCAGCTCGGCCCCGACCTTCTCGTACGGGTCCTCGAGCTCGATCTCCTTGGCGATCGATACGCCGTCGTTGGTGATCGTGGGGGCACCCCACTTCTTCTCCAGGACGACGTTGCGGCCCTTGGGGCCGAGGGTGACGCGTACGGCGTCGGCAAGCTTGTTCATCCCCGCCTCGAGGGAGCGGCGGGCGTTCTCCGCATAGGCGATCTGCTTGGGCATGGCGTGGTACCCCCTGGAGTGGGTTGTGGGTGGGTCGGACAGGGCTGTTCAGACTTGGCGGTCGGATCGGCGGCTTAGCACTCACGGCCACCGAGTGCTAACCATGTTGGCACTCGCGGCCCGAGACTGCAAATTGTCGGGCGATTTTCCGCCGCTTTCTTCCACGTAGCCTTCGGGCTGCGTGGAAGCGAAGAGCGTCGCCGGCACCCGGGACCCGATCCCCGACTGGGCGTCCGACCCCGAGTTCCACCGGCATCTCATGGAAGACATGCTGGTCGCCCGGCGCGCGTCGGAACGGCTCTGGAACCTGCAACGGCAGGGACGGATCACCACGATCCCGCCGCTCACCGGGCAGGAAGCCGCGATCGTCGGCGTCGTGCGCGCGCTCGACCTCGAGCACGACTGGCTCGCCCCGTACTACCGCGAGCCGCTCGGGATGGCCGCGCTCGGCGATGAGTTCCTCGAGCAGGTCGTCATGTACTGGCGCGGCCATCCCGACGGGGGACACATCCCCGACGGTGTGCTGTGCCTCCCACCCCAGATCTCGCTGGGCGCACAGGTGCCGCACGCCGCGGGAATCGCGTGGGGACTGAAGCTGCAAGGCAAGCCCGGCGTCGCCTGCACGTTCATCGGCGACGGCGCCACCTCGGAAGGTGACTTCTACGAGGGCTTGAACCTCGCCGGCGTGCAGCGCGTGCCATTGCTCGTGGTGGTGCTCAACAACGGGTGGGCGATCTCGACGCCCACCACGCGCCAGACCGCAGCGTCGACGTTCGCGGCGAAGGCCGAAGCAGTGGGCGTACCCGGGGTTCGCGTCGACGGCAACGACGTGCTGGCAGTGGTCGAGGCCGCGCGCGCGGCGCGGGCGCGTGCAGTGGCAGGCGCTGGCCCCACGCTGCTCGAGCTCATCACCTACCGGATGGGCGCGCACACCAACTCCGACGACCCCACGCGCTACGTGCCCGAGTCCGAGCTCGCCGCGTGGAGGAAGCGCGATCCGATCGACCGGCTTCGCGCGCGCCTGACCGAAGCCGGGTCGTGGGACGACGCGAGGCATCAAGCGCTCGTCGACACGGTGGAGGCCCGCCTCGAGCGCATCATCGAGGCCGCGTTCGCCCACCCGGTCGACCCGAACACCGCGCTCGACCACCGCACCGCGCACGACGACCCCCGACTCGCGCGGCAACGAGACGAGCTGGCGGCACGCATCGGCGCGCGTCGCGAGAAAACAGGGGCCGAGGAAGCACGAGAAGGGGACATCTCGTGGCGGGCGTGACGATGCTCGCTGCGATCCACGACACGATCGCAAACGAGATGGCCCGCGACGAGCGCGTCGTCGTGCTCGGAGAGGACGTCGGGCGCAACGGCGGTGTCTTCCGCGTCACCGATGGCCTGCTCGACCGGTTCGGCGAGTCCCGCGTGTTCGACACCCCGATCTCGGAGGCCGCCATCATCGGCGCGAGCGTGGGACTGTCCGTCACGGGAATGGTGCCGATCGTCGAGATCCAGTTCGCGGGCTTCGCCGCGCAGGCCTACCACCAGATCGTCGGCCAGCTCTCGCGGATGCGGTACCGCAGCCGCGGCCGGTTCCACTGCCCGGTCACGGTGCGCGCGGCATACGGAGGCGGCATCCGCACGCCTGAGCACCACCCCGACTCGATCGAGGCCCCGTACGCGCACACCCCGGGAATCACGGTCGTCGTGCCGTCGAACCCCGCCGACGCGAAGGGGCTCCTCGCGAGCGCCATCCGCGATCCCGACCCCGTGCTGTTCCTCGAGCCCATCCCGCTCTACCGACACGCGCGCGACGACGTTCCCGAGGGTGAGCACCTCATCGAGCTCGGCCGCGCGTCCGTCGTGCGCGAGCCCGCGGACGCGGTCGTCGTCGCGTGGGGTGCGATGGTGCCGGTCGCGTGTGAGGCAGCCGACGTGATCGGCGAGCGACGCGGTGCGCAGGTGGGCGTGGTCGATCTGCGCACGCTCGCACCGCTCGACGTGGAGACGCTCGTGTCCGCAGCCGAACGCGCGGGGCGCGTGGTCGTCGTGCACGAGGCGCCGCTCACCGCCGGCTTCGGGGCCGAGGTGGTCGCCACGATCCAGGAAGAGGCGTTCTATTCGCTCGAGGCCCCGATCCGGCGCGTCGCCGGGTACGACGTGCCGGCACCCGTGCCGCTCGTCGAGGACTGGTGCCGGCCCGACACCGCGCGCGTCGTTGCGGCGCTGGAGGCGTCGCTGGATGCCTGATGCCTGACCCAGTGGTCGAGTCGGTGCCGTTCCGGTTGCCGGATCTCGGAGAGGGAATGGCCGAGGCGGAGATCGTCCGGTGGGAGGTCGCGGTGGGCGAGCACGTCGCCCGCGATCAGATCGTCGCGATCGTGCAGACCGACAAGGCCGAGGTGGAGCTCCCCGTCCCGCACGCGGGCACGATCACCGCGCTCGGCGGCGAGGTCGGCGACATCCTCCCCGTCGGCGCCACCATCCTCGAGCTCGTACCGGACGTACCGATCACCGAACCTGCGTCACCAGAGGTCGCTCTACGACCTTCAACGACGCAGGTTCGGAGGGAGGGGTCACCAGTGCAGGCGGCGCCGCCGGTGCGCAAGCTGGCGCGGGAGCTCGGGGTCGACCTCGAGCACGTGGCGGGCAGCGGTCCGGGCGGGCGGGTCACCGCAGGCGACGTGCGCGCCGCCGCGGCTCCCGAAGCGCCCGCTACAAGACCTGAGCCTGTGCCCGGCGACGAGCGAGTGCCGTTGCGCGGCATCCGACGCGCCATGGCGCGCAACATGGCCGAGGCGTGGCGAACGGTCCCGCACGTGTCGTTGTTCGACGAGATCGACGCGCGTCCGCTCCTCGACGCACTGCACGCGGCGCGGGAGCTGTCCGGATCCGACACGCTCACGCTCACGGCGTTCTTCGTGCGAGCGTCCGTCCTCGCACTCACCGCCCAGCCGCTCCTCAACGCGAGCCTCGACGATGCCGCCGAGGAGATCGTGTACCACCGCGCGATCAACATCGGCGTCGCGGTGGCGTCCGACGACGGGCTCGTCGTGCCCGTCGTGCACAACGCACAATCACTCAGCCTGCGCGCGCTCGGCGACGAGATCAGTCGCACGACTACAGCGGCGCGCGCGGGAGGCCTGCGTCGGGATGAGATCCGCGGCGCAACCTTCACCGTCACGAACTTCGGCACGGAGGGCGGTCGCTTCGCGACACCGATCGTCAGCCCACCGCAAGTGGCGATCCTCGGCTGCGGCGCGATCCGCACACAGCCGGTCGTCGACGGCGACCGGGTCGTCGCCGCGCCTGCGCTGCCGCTCTCTTTGTCGGCAGACCACCGTGTGGTCGACGGCCACCACGCAACGACCTTCCTCGACGCCATCGCCGCGCTGCTCCGCGCGCCGGTCCAGCTGCTCGCGAGCGACGAGTAGTCATTTTTCGGCGCGCGCCTTCACGTTCGCAAGCGTCGCCACCATGCCCCGCCGAACGGTCGTGAGCCGGTCGGTGCGCTCGAGGAACGCGGCCAGCTCCACGGCGCCGGCGCGAGGTGGCGCGACCCGGAAGCCGTGCTCCAGCTCGGTACCGTTCCAGCTCGGTGCCAGCCGGAACCACCAGTGGACCTCGATCTGGTGATCCTCGGTCTCGTCGTCGTCGAGCGGCGGGAACGATGTCCACGCGAGCTCACGCGCCTCGTCGACGATGTCGATCGTGTTCCGCGACACGAACGACCCCACCTCACCGACCGCGATGTCACCCTCGAAACTCGTGCCCGCTGCGAGTGGACCGTCGATCCGGATCGCGCGGACCTCGCCACTACCCGCGAGATCGACGTGACCCTCGATGTCGCTGACGATGCGCCACACGCGGCCGGGTCGCGCGGCAATCTCGGCACGCTCGACGACCTCCCACACGACGCGGACTGTATATCGAGAGGCCCGCAGTAGGGTGGCCGCACCCGAAACAGGAGTGCCGCGAAACAGGAGTGCCGGTGGCCGAGATCCACGACGCTACCGAGGAGTACCTCGAAGCGATCCTCGAGATCGAAGAAGAGGGCACCGTGCCGATCCGCGCGCGTCTCGTCGAGCGCCTCGGCCTCTCGGCGCCGGCCGTGTCGGAGACGGTCAACCGCCTCGTCGAGCACGGCTACGCGGAGTTGCTCGACGACCGCACGTTACGGCTCACGCCGAAGGGCCGCGCGGTGGCGGTCTCGATCGTGCGCCGCCACCGGCTCGCGGAACGGCTGCTCGTCGACATCATCGGGCTCGAATGGGAGAAGGTGCACCGCGAGGCGGATCGTTGGGAGCACGCGATCTCGGCCGACGTCGAGGAGAAGCTCGTCACGCTGCTCGGCGATCCGGCCACCTGTCCGCACGGAAACCCGATCCCGGGATCCACGCACAAGGTGGAAGGCGGCGTGTCCACACCCCTGTCGCAGTCGGCGCCCGGCCCGGTCGTCGTACGGCGCATCAGCGAGAAGATCGAGATCGACGACGGGGCCCTGGTATTCCTGGCGGAGGCCAAGCTCATCCCGGGATCGAACGCGGTCGTGATGGAGAGCGGTCCCGACGGTGTGCGCGTCGCGAGCGACTCCGGCGAGCAGCTCGTCCCGAAAGACGTCGCCCAACTCATGTGGGTGGTGCCTGCTTAGAGTCCTGCGCCCACGAGCACGAGCTCGGTGCCCAGGCCGAAGAGCAGCCCGGCGAAGAGCCCCCACATGAGCTGCATGCGCCGGTCGAGCTTCACCGCGACCTGCATGAGCTGCACGATGACGTACAGGATCGAGCCGGCCGCGAGCGCGAGGAACATCATGTTGACGGTCTCGTTCACGAACGACTGGCCGATGACGGTGCCGAGGAACGTGGGACCACCAGCGATCACGCCGAGCAACAGGAGATAGCCCCAGCTCGGCACTTCTCGATCGGCGGCCATGGGCGCGACGATCCCGAACCCCTCGGTTGCGTTGTGCACGCTGAAGCCGACGATCAGCAGCACGGCGAGGCTGATCGCGCCGGAGGCTGCCGACTGTCCGATGGCGAGGCCTTCGGCGAAGTTGTGCAGCCCGATGCCGATCGCGATGAAGAGCGCGAGGCGCTTCGCGGCCGACAGCATGTGTACCCGGCGGGCTACGCCGAACTCGCCCACCGACGCGGCACCCGGGCCGATGCTCTCGCGCCGTGCGCGTCCCGCCATCCACCGCTCGTAGTACACGAGGCTCAGCAGCCCGACGCCCAGAGCAACGGTGAACAAGATGGACTTGCCGACGAATTCGCCCCAGGTGCCGCCCGACTCCACGGTGACCTTCTCGAGCGAGTGCTCGACGGGCGTGAATGCGTGCTCGACGGTCTCGACCAACAGGAACACCAGCACGCCGGCTGCGCCTGCGTTCAGGAACGCGGCGGCACCGGTGCTCACGTTGCGCAGCCGCCCGACGGGCAGCCCGAGGAGGATCGTGAGCCCGGCGATCGCGCCGAGCAGATAGATCTCGCCGGTCGACATCTCCCGCGCCTCTCCTCTGGGCGGTTAGTAAGGGTAACTTAACCTACCCAGAGGGAGGCGTCAAGCCCGGACGGTCAGCCGCCGGCTACCGCGGGAACGATGCTGACGGTCTGACCCTCGGTGACCGGCGTGTCGACGCCGTCGAGGAAGCGGATGTCCTCGTCGGCCACGAACACGTTCACGAAGCGTCGGAGTTGACCGCCGTCGTCGAACAGACGCTCCTTGAAGCCCGGATGCGCGGTTTCGAGCCCGGCGAGCACCGAAGCGACCGTGTCCCCGTCAGCGCTGACTTCGGACGCGCCGCCCGCGAGCTCGCGCAGTTGCGTGGGAATGCGAACGGTGACGGCCATGAATACCTGCTTTCAGTCCTGCATCGTGTCGGGAGGGAACGCCTCGTGAAAGGCGTCGAGGGTCGGGGCGATGACCGCGGTGGGTTCGGCGCGGCCCACGACTGCGTCGAGGGTCTTCAGACCGTGGCCCGTGACGTAGACGACCACGCGCTCGTCGGGCCGCACGATGCCCTCCTGCGCGAGTCGCTTCAGCGTCGCGATCGTCACACCACCCGCGGTCTCGGCGAAAATTCCCTCGGTGCGCGCGAGCAGCAACATCGCGTCGACCACCTCTTCGTCGGACACCGCGGCGAGACCCCCGCCGGTTTGGCGCACCGCGTCGAGCGCGAAGTAGCCGTCGGCCGGGTTGCCGATCGCGAGTGACTTGGCGATGGTGTCCGGCTTGACCGGCTTGATCGTGTCGGACTCTTCGAGCCACGCGGTCGCAACCGGCGAGCACCCTGCGGCCTGGGCGCCGGAGACGCGCAGCTGCGGTTCGGCGTCGAGCAACCCCACCGTGAACAGCTCGTCGAAGCCCTTGCGGATCTTCGTGAGGAGCGACCCGCTCGCGATGGGCACCACGATGTGGTCGGGGACCTCCCACCCCAGCTGCTCGGCGGTCTCGAACGCGAGCGTCTTCGAACCCTCTGCGTAGTACGTGCGCACGTTGACGTTCACGAACGCCCACGGGTAGGTACCGGCAAGCTCGGCGCACAACCGATTCACGGCGTCGTAGTTGCCGTCGATCGCGACGACGTTGCCGCCGTAGACGGCTGTCGCGACAACCTTCCCCTGTTCGAGATCCGCGGGGATGAACACGAAGCTGCGCAGGCCCGCGTGCGCGGCGTGCGCGGCGACCGCGTTGGCGAGGTTGCCGGTGGACGCGCATGCAGCCACCTTGAACCCGAACTCGAGCGCCTTCGACAGCGCGACCGAGGTGACGCGGTCCTTGAACGAGTTCGTGGGGTTCACCGTGTCGTTCTTCACCCACAGCTCGCCGAGGCCGAGCTCGGCCGCGAGGCGGTCCGCCCGCACGAGCGGGGTGAAGCCCGCCCCGAGGTCGACCGCCGGGTTGCGGTCGGTGGGGAGCAGGTCGGCGTAGCGCCAGATCGACAGCGGTCCGGCCGCGATCTTCTCGCGGCTCGTCGCGGCGGCAATCGCCTCGTAGTCGTAGGCCACCTCGAGGGGGCCGAAGCACCACTCGCAGGTGAAGATCGGGGCGATGTCGTACTCGCGACCGCACTCCCGACATCGCAGACCGTGTACGTGTGCCATGGGCTTGGTCCTCCTCCTCGGCCGGCACTGGTACTCCGGCGTTTCTCGACGCGCTCTCGAGCGCCTCGAGCGGAAGACCGCTCTCTGGCTGCTCATCGCTCAGGCATTGGCACCTTGCTCTCCCCATAGGGCGCTGCCCCTTGGGATGAAGCTGGTTGCCGCGGCGTCGTCGGGCCTGTCCCTCGGCCGCTCTGGATGAGCGCGTTATTGGGTGCCGACGATACCACCCGGATCCAACCACCCTCCGCGCGCACCGCGCGACAGCCCTGTTCCCAAGACGACCGGAGACCTCTACGATTTCCGACATGCGTACGGCTCCGAACCTACGTTCGCTCGTGAGAGCGAAGGCCGGTGCGGTCGTGTCGGTCTGCCTCCCCGCGCGCGACGAGGAGGCCACGATCGGGCCGATCGTCGCCTCCGTTCGTCAGCACCTGGTCGACGACGCCCATCTCGTCGACGAGGTGGTGGTGATCGACGACGGGTCCATCGACGCGACGGCAAAGGTCGCACGCGCCGAGGGCGCCCTCGTCCTCGCGACCGACGAGATCCTGCCCGACGTGCCACCAGGATCGGGCAAGGGCAACGCCCTCTGGCTGTCACTGTACGCCTGCGACGGCGACATCATCTGCTGGCTCGACGCCGACATCCGGAACTTCGGTCCCCACTTCGTCACCCGGTTGTTGGCGCCGATGCTCATGGACCCCGCGATCGGCTACGTAAAGGGCTACTACCGCCGCCCGATCTGCGGGGAGGCGACCGGCGGCGGCCGGGTCACCGAGCTCATGGCGAGGCCGCTGCTGTCGTCGCTCTTCCCCCACCTCACGCAATTCGTACAGCCACTGGCGGGCGAATACGCGGGACGGCGCGAACTGCTGGAGGCGGTCCCGTTCGTCGAGGGTTACGGAGTGGAGATCGGGCTGCTCGTCGACCTCGTCGCGCGCTTCGGGCTCGACGCGGTCACACAAGTCGACCTCGACGTGCGAGAGCACCGCAACCGCCCGCTCGACGAGCTCGGTCCTCAGGCCATGGCGGTGCTGGTCACCGGGCTGCGTCGCGCCGGCGTACCGGTCGACCGGCGGCTCGCCGAGCTGATCCGTTTCGACGACAGCCGCGACATCGAGCGGGTGGCCGTCGAGATCCGCGAGCGCCCGCCGATGATCACGGTGCCCGCATACCTGGCGAAGTTCGGCCGCGAGCTGAGCGCCTGACTATTCGCTCGCTCTCTGCGAGCCCGGGATACCCGACTCGCGGCCGTTCGCTCACTGGCGAGCGCCTGCGGCGCCGCGTGCGCCAGACTGTCGAGAGTGACTGCGTATGTGTTGGTAGACGTCGACGTCACCGACGCGGAGCAGTACGACCGCTACCGGCCGCTCGCGGCGGCGAGCGTCGAGCAGCACGGCGGTCGCTACCTCGCGCGCGGTGGCGCGTCCGAAGTGCTCGAAGGAGACCGCGTCCCGAACCGGCTGGTCGTGCTCGAGTTCCCCGACGCCGACACGGCGCGCCGCTGGTACCACTCGCCGGAGTACACCGAGGCCAAGGTCACTCGCGACGGCGCCGCGACCGGCAGTTTCATCCTCGTCGAAGGCGTCGAGTAGGAGCTCACGAGCCCAGCACGGCGCGCGCCGCTTCGAGCGCCGCCTCCTCCACGAGCGTCGCCGCACGCGAGAAGGCCTCGCCCCCCTGCCACACGCGGTCGGTCAACGCCAGCACCTGCACCCCCGCACGCACCGCAAGCTCCTCGCGCGCCTCGGGTGTGACCTGCCCGGCAATCACGACGACGTGCGGAACGCCGGCGTCGGCTGCCCAGTCGAGCACGCCGCCGACGGTCTTGCCGTCGAAGCTCGTCACGTCGAGCTTTCCTTCACCGGTCACCACCAGTTCGACGTCGTCGAGCGCGTCTTCGAGGCCGGCGGCATCCGCGACCACGTCGAAGCCGGGCTCGAGCTCGGCGCCGATCGCCGCGAGTCCGCCGGCCAGACCACCCGCCGCGCCTCCGCCGACGAGCTCACGCACATCGACGCCCGTGCGCGCTTCGTATTCCTCGGCGAGGCGGGCGAGCCGGCGCGTCAGCAGCGCGACCTGCGCTTCGGTCGCGCCCTTCTGCGGGCCGAACACGCGCGCCGCGTCGAGGAAGCGTGTCACCACGTCGCACGCCACCGTGACCGGGACCGCACCCGTCGACCAGCCGAGCGTCTCGACCGCGGCAAGTCCGCCGTCGGTGGTCGCGCTTCCACCGACACCGACGACGACGCGTCGCGCCCCGCTGCGAAGCGCCACCGCGATGAGCTCGCCGGTACCGCGGGTGGACGCGCGGAGCGGGTCGTTACGACCGTCGACGAGTGCGAGTCCGCTCGCGCGGGCCATCTCCACGACTGCGACTCCGCCCGGAAGCAGGCCCCACTCGGCCTCGACCCGATCGCCGAGCGGACCGGTGACGATCGCGGTGCGCCGCGACCCGCCGCGAGCCGCGAGCAGCGCGTCGAGCGTGCCGTCGCCGCCGTCGGCGAGTGGCAACTCCCGGATCTCGTCGAAGCCGGCCGCGCGCAGCCCCGCAGCCATCGCCGCCGCCGCCTGCGCGGCGGTGAGCGTCCCGTGGAACTTGTCTGGGCACACCAATGCTGTACGCATCAGTCGATAGATTGACCCACGGACCAGTCCGGCGCCCCCCGCCGCCTCCATGTCCCCGACGGGAGTGCTTCTTGCTCGATCGCGTCCCCCTCCTCGAGAAGCAGCTCGCCGACTACGCCGGCGTGGTAGGGGTCGAGGTCGTCGACCGGATCCAGCGGCTCGCCGAGCCGCTCCGAGGAGCCAAGGTCCTCCACCTCAACGCCACGGCATACGGCGGTGGCGTCGCCGAGCTGCTGGCGACGCACGTACCGCTGCTCCGGAGCGTCGGGATCGACGCCGACTGGCAGGTCATGCAGGGAAGCGACCAGTTCTTCGGCATCACCAAGAGCGTGCACAACGCGCTCCAGGGCGCGGACCTCGATTGGACCCCGGAGATGCAGAAGGCCTACGTCGAGAAGATCCTCGACAACGCGCTGCTCTTCGACGGCCATTACGACTTCGTGGTGGTGCACGACCCGCAGCCTGCGGCGATCCTCAGCCTCCTCCGCGACCGGTTCGGTTCGAAGTTGCACGATGCGCGTTGGGTGTGGCGATGCCACATCGACCTCACCGACGCGAACCCGAAAGTGTGGGAGTTCTTCCGCCCCTTCGTGGAGCAGTACGACGCGTCGGTCTGGACCATGTCGGAGTTCGTGCCGGCATCGCTCGAGATGCCCCGCATCGTGCAGGCACCACCGTGTATCGACCCGCTCTCGGTGAAGAACCTCGAACTGGCGATGCCGTTCTGTCAGGAGCTCACCCGCCAGTACGGCGTCGACGTGCACCGGCCCATCGTGTGCCAGGTGAGCCGGTTCGACCCCTGGAAGGACCCGGTCGGTGTCATCGAGGCGTTCCGGATCGTGCGCGAGAAGGTCCCCGACGCGCAGCTCGTGCTTGCAGGATCGATGGCCACCGACGATCCCGAAGGCTTTCGCGTGTGGGAGGAGACCGAGGCAGCACGCGCGGGCGATCGCGACATCTTCCTCCTCTCGAACCTGCATCAGGTGGGTTCGGTACAGATCAACGCGTTCCAGCGCGTCGCCAATGTCGTCGTGCAGAAGTCGCTGCGTGAGGGCTTCGGCCTCACCGTGAGCGAAGCCCTCTGGAAGGGGCGGCCGGTCGTCGGCGGCCGCGCCGGCGGGATCAAGCTGCAGATCCTCGACGGCTACGACGGCTATCTCGTCGATTCGATCGACGAGTGCGCGCGCCGCACCATCGATCTCCTCGCCGATCCCGTCGGCGCCGACGCGCTCGGCACACAAGGACGCGAACACGTGCGCAACAACTTCCTCTCGACGCGCGAGCTCGAAGACTGGCTGCGGCTGTTCACGGAACTACGCGCGTGATCGTCGTCTCGCACCGGGGGCCATACCTGTTCTCGTTCGAAGAGAACGGCGGCATCGTCGCGAACCGCGGACCGGGCGGACTCGCCGGCACGCTGCACGCGCTCGCGACCTCCACGGACGCGCTCGCCGGCGCGCGTTGCGTTTCGGCTGCGCTCAGCGACGGCGACCGCGCGGTGTTGCACGGTGCCGAGGTTCCCGTGCTCGACACCAACGTCGTCTTCGTCGAGCTCGATGCCGCGATCCATCAGCTGCACTACGAGGTCGTGTCCAACGAGATCCTGTGGTTCCTGTTCCACGGCCTCTTCGAGCTGATCCGCAACCCCACGTTCGACGAGTCGTTCTCGGTCGCATGGGACGCGTACGTTGCCGTGAACCGAGCCTTCGCCGATGCGGTGCTCGAGCACGCGCCGAATGGTGACACCGTGCTCGTGCAGGACTATCCACTCGCGCTCGTGCCGGGAATGGTGCGCGCGGCACGCCCCGACCTGCTCGTGTCGTACTTCACGCACACACCCTTCTGCGGACCGAGCTCGATCCGCGTGCTGCCCGACCGTGTCGCCGAGGCGCTCTGCGAGTCGCTCGCGTCGGTGCCGGCAGGCTTCCACACCGCTCGCTGGGCGCGCGAGTACGTCGCGTCGGTCCACGAGGTACTCGGCCGCGACCTCTCGGGCGAGTCCTGGTTCACCGCACCGCTCGGGCCGGATCCAGAGGCGTTCGCCCACCACGCGGCCTCCCATGCCGTCGCCGAGGCGGCGCGCGAGCTCGACACGCTCGCAGGCGACCGCAAGCTCATCTTCCGAACCGACCGCATCGATCCAGCGAAGAACATCGTTCGCGGGTTCATCGCGTACGACCACCTTCTCACCGAGCGACCCGAGTGGCGCGAGCGCGTGGTGTTCGTCGCCATGCTCACCGCGTCGCGCGAGAACCTCGCCGAGTACGTGACCTACCAGAAGGAGGTCGAAGATGCGGTAGCGAGCGTGAACGAACGCTGGGGCACAGACAGCTGGCAACCAGTGATCGTCGATACGCGTGACGACTTCGAGGGAAGCGTCGCCGGCTTCACCCGCTACGACGTGCTCGTCGTGAACTCGCTGAAGGACGGACTCAACCTCGTGGCGAAGGAGGGTCCGCTCGTGAACCGGCGCGACGGCGTGCTGTGCCTTTCACCCGAGGCCGGCGCGTACGCGGAGCTCCACGAAGCTGCGGTCGCGGTGCACCCCTTCGACGTCGAGCAAGCCGCGAACGCGTTGCATCTCGCGCTCTCGATGGGTGACGACGAACGGCGCGCGCGCGCCACGCGGCTCCGGCAGCTCGTGCTCGCGCACACCCCTCGCACCTGGCTCGACGCGCTCGTCAGCCACGCGCGCTGATCCCGCTCACGAGATCACCGAGCACCTGCGCCAACCCTTCGGGGCCGTCGACCACTACGTCGGCGTCGAAGATGCCTGGCGGTGCCTCGGCGGACCGCACGCCGATCCGTACCGTGTGCGCGACGGCGCCCGTTTCGGCGAGACGCGTCAGCACGTCGAACGCGACGAGATCGCCAGCGTCGTCACCCGCGAACACGGCGACCGACGCACCGGTCACGAGCTCGGCGGTGACCGTGCCCTTGTCGACGGGAACCGGCGGCCGTAGCTCGACCGCCATCCGAGTCCGCAGCGGCTCGCCGAGGTCGTAACGCCGGGCGAGCCCGGCGGCGAACGCCTGCGCCTCGGTCGCGAGCGAAGGCGCGGTGCGCCAGTGGATGGTGACCGCCACCCGACCCTTGTGCTCGACGAGGAGATCGGGAAACGCATCATCGGCGTCTTGCGCAACCTGGGCCATCACCTCGAGCCAGGGCTCGGCCCGAGCATCGACCACCACCTCACCGTCGACCATCCGCTCGAGCCCGTACAACCCGGCGTAGACGATCCCGTCGATGCCGAGCGCGTCGACGAGGAACGCAACCGGGCGTCCGCTCACCACCGCGACGCGATCGACGAGCGGCACCAGTGCGGCAAGGGCCTCGCGCGCTGCGGGAAGCGGCCGCGCGCTCGCGGGGTCGGCGACGATCGGAGCCAGCGAACCGTCGAAGTCGACGAGGATCACCGCGTGGCGGGCGTCCTCGACGAGGGGCTGGAGCGCGGGCGGGACGGTCACACGGGGATGGCGCAAGCGGACGCGGCTATAACGTGCCCGAGATCACGATGCAGTCGGCGTCTTCTGAGTCCTTGGGTACATCGGACGGGAACGCTTCTGAGGTCGCGCCTGCGCCGATCCCGTACACGGCGATGACCACGCCGTCGCCCTCGAACCCCGACCGGCACTGGACGACCGTTCCCTTGCGCGTCGTGTTGAAGTTCGCCGTCGGAAGCGTGTTGTACCCGAAGCCCTTGAGCTTCTCGCTGAGCGACTGCGCGGCGCCCTGCACGTCGGACGCGTTGTAGACCTTGATCGTGACGTCAGTGGCTTTGTGCGGCTTCGGCCGCTCACCGGCGGGCAGCGTGGTCGTCGACGCGGGCCCGGGGCTCGGGGTAGACCCCCCGCCAGTGTCGTCGAGGATCTGGAGACCGATGATCCCCACGACCACGGCCACGAACACGAGCGCGGCGCCACGGAACGCGCTCGGCACTGCCTGACCGCGGCCGGGCCCTCCTCGTGCGGGCGCCGTCACCGAGACTCCGGGTCGGCGCGCGTGCGGTCGAGGCGGCCGCGGCGGCGGCGATCGCGCTCGCGCTGCAACCGCTTGACCGTCAACGGGTCGTAGGCATAGGCCGACGCATCATCGAGCAAGCCCCGCAGCAACTCGTAGTAGCGGGTGCCCGAGACGCCCAGTTCGGTACGGATCGCGGCCTCCTTCGGCCCGGAGCGGGTCCACCAGGATCGTTCGAAGTCGAGAATGGCACGATCGCGTGCCGCGAGGCCCATCAGGTGCACGATCCTGGTCGCCCAGGCCCCTTGGGTCAAGCATTTCCGGCCTTGCCCGCCCAGCACATGGGTCGCTCACGCTCCTACACGATGACGCTGCGGATGACCTCGCCGGCTTCCATGGCGCGGAAGGCGTCGTTGATCTCGTCGAGCGCGATCCGCCGCGACACCATGGCGCCGATGTCGAGACGTCCGGTCTCCACCAGGCCGACGAGCCGAGGGAAGTCGCGCCGCACCTGCGCGCCGCCGTACATGCAGCCCAGGAGCGCCTTCGACCCGTAGAAGAGCTCCATCGCGGACAGCGTGACCGTCGCGTCGAACGCCGACATGCCGACGACAACCGCCGTACCACCGCGGCGCGCCGTCGCGTAGGCCTGCTGGATCGTCTCCGGGAGTCCGATCACCTCGAACGCGTAGTCGGCGCCGCGTCCCTCGGTGAGCTCCTTGACCTGCTGAACCGGATCGCCGTCGGCCGGATCGATCAGGTCGGTCGCCCCGAGCTGCTCAGCGGTCTTGCGCTTGAGCTCCACCGGGTCGACGGCGAAGATTCGCGACGCGCCCGCGATGCGCGCGCCCTGGAGCACCGACTGGCCGACACCGCCGCAACCGATGATGGCGACGGTCGAACCGGGCTTGACCTGCGCGGTGTTGAGCGCCGCGCCCACGCCGGTGGTGACGCCACAGCCGATGAGCGCGAGCTGCTCGGAAGGGAGATCGGTCTCGATCTTCACGCACATCGACTCGTCGATCTGCATCTCGTCGGCGAACGTGCCGAGACCGGTCATCGCCCGTATGTCGGAGCCGTCGGGGCGCGTGCCCTTGGTCTCGAAGCCGACTGCACCCATGCCCTCGCACAGCTGCGACTGGTCGTTCAGGCAGAAGAAGCAGTTGCCGCACGCGGGGACGAACGACGCGATGATGCGGTCGCCGGGCTTCACGCGAGCAACTTCGGGACCGATGGCGAGCACGGTCCCGGCGCCCTCGTGCCCGAGGATCAACGGCGTGCCCATCGGTACCTTGCCCTGCTGGGCGCTGAGGTCGGAGTGGCACACACCGCTCGCGTCCACGTGCACGCGCACGCTCCGCGGGCCCAGATCGGCAAGCTTGATCTCCTCGACGACCAACGGCTCGTTGTATGCCTGCAGGATCGCAGCCCTCATCGCTCGCTCCTCTCACCCCGGTAGCCCGGATGCTTCGGCGCCCATGGTGCCACGGATGGCACGCGTTCTCCCAGGGCAGGTTCGCGCGAGGATGCCCGGGTGCCTCGGACGGAGAAGTTTGACGAGCTCGCCCGCATCCTCGAGGGCCTCCGCCGGTTGCCCGAGCTCAACGAGATGAAGCCTGGCGTGTTCTACGTGAAGCGACGCGCGTTCCTGCATTTCCACGAATCGGCGACGGCGCGCCATGCCGACGTCCGGAACGGCACGGACTGGGGCGAGCCAATCGAGCTACCGCTCGGCCGCGTCTCGACGACCGCGAGCACGAAGTTCCTGCGTGAGGTCCGCACGCGGCTCGACGCGACCATCAACGCGTAGCAAGGCCCTGCGCCGCAGCGAGCGCGGCGAGCGAACGATTCGGGAGCCGGGTGTCGGAATCGAACCGACGACATCTTCTTTACAAGAGAAGTGCTCTACCGACTGAGCTAACCCGGCGAGGCAACCAGGTTACTACTCGCCTTCCCCATGGGTCGCTCTGCTTCGCGCGATCTCCGCACACGCGATCGCGGCAGCGGCGCTCACGTTGAGCGATTCGATGTGGCCGTGCATCGGTATCGATGCGACCACCTCGCACCGTGCGCGCGCGAGTCGTGACAAGCCACGGCCTTCGGCACCGAGGACGAGCACGAGTGGTTGATCGGCGACGGGCAGCTCGAACACGGAAGTGTCGCCTTCGGCGTCGAGGCCGACGCACCACACGCGGGCGCGCGCGGCGCGTTCGAGCACACCGGGTATCCCGGACACGAACGCAACCGGTAGGTGCTCGAGCGCGCCCGCGGCGGCCTTGGCAACTGCCGGCGTAAGCCCGACTGCGCGGTGGCGCGGGAGCAGCATGCCGGTGGCACCGGCAGTCTCGGCGGTGCGAATCACCGCGCCGAGATTCTGCGGATCGGTCACACCGTCGAGCGCGACGAGGAACGCCTTCGGATCCTCGAGCAGCGCGTCGACGTCGGCGGGCACGATCGGCGCCGCGAAGGCGACCACTCCCTGGGGCGCATCGGTGCGCGCTCGCCGTTCGAGCTGATCGACGGGCACACGCCGGATTCGAGCGTGCGCGTCCTCGGCGAGCTCCTCGATCTCTTCGGCATCGCCCGAGAGCCAGATCTCGTTGACCCGGCGCTTGCCCGCGACGAGAAGCTCCCGCACCGCACGGCGGCCTTCGACCTGCTGGCCGAGATCGCGCTTCTCGCGTTCCCGGCCTTGCTCCCGTGCGCGCGGGGTCATCGATGCCAGGTGCTGCCGCGCGGTCCGTCCTCGAGCTTGATCCCGCGCACCGCGAGCTCGTCGCGGATCTCGTCGGCACGCGCGAAGTCGCGCGTGACACGGGCCTCGTCACGCTCACGGACGAGTGCGTCGATCTCTGCGTCGTCCTCGATCGAAGTGTGGAGCTCGATCCCGAGCACGCTCGCGAGCTCACGGACGGTCACGACCAACGACGCGGCGACCTCCAGGTCACCGCGGTCGATCGCTCGATTCGCGCGCGACGTCGCTTCGAAGATCGCAGCGAGCGCGTTCGGCGTGTTGAAGTCGTCGTCCATCGAGCCGCGGAACTGTTCGACTGTCGCCGTGTCGAGCGGGGCGCCGCTCACCTCGTCGGGGACGCGCCGAACCAGCGCGTCGAGGCGCTCGACGGCTCGCTCGGCGGCGGCGAGCTCGGGTGCTCCGAGATCGACCGCACGGCGATAGTGCGTCTGGAGCACCGCCATACGGAACGCGCGCGCGCCGTGCGCGTCGATGGCGTCGGCGACGGTCGTGAAGTTGCCGACCGACTTCCCCATCTTCTCTCCGCCGATGGTGACCATTCCGTTGTGGATCCAGTGACGCGAGAACTCGTGGCCCGCCGCGGCCGCTTGCGCGCGCTCGTTCTCGTGGTGCGGGAACACGAGGTCGTCGCCGCCACCATGGAGGTCGAAGCCCTCACCGAGCAGGTCGAGAGACATCACCGAGCACTCGATGTGCCAACCCGGCCTGCCCTTGCCCCACGGTGAGTCCCACACCGGGTCACCCGGCTTCGCCGCCTTCCACAGCGCGAAGTCCATCGGGCTCCGCTTCGCCTCGTCGACGTCGACCCGCGCGCCGGCAGACTCTCGCAGCTCGACAAGCGTGCGGTGGGGCAGCGCGCCGTAACCCTCGAAGGATTCGACGGCGAAGTACACGCCCTGTCCTTCGACCACGTAGGCATGGCCGCGGTCGACGAGTTCGGCGATCAGGTGGATCATCCGATCGATGTACTCGGTGGCGTGTGGAACGTGGTCGGGACGCCGCACGCCGAGCCGTTCCATCTCGTGGAACCAGGCGTCCTCGTATTGACGCGCCAGCTCGGGCTCGGTGGTGCCGCGCTCGGCGGCGCGAGCGATGATCTTGTCCTCCACATCGGTGACGTTGCTCACGTAGGTGACCTCGAAACCGCTCCATTCGAGATAGCGGCGGATCACGTCGAACACGAGTGCGAAACGAGCGTGGCCGACGTGCGGGACGTCGTACACGGTCGGGCCACACACGTACATCGAGATCTTTCCCGGCTCGCGGGGAACGAGCTCCACGGTGTCGCGCAACAGCGTGTCGCGGATCCGGACGGCCATAGCCGTCGAGGGTACCTGCGACGCTCTCCCCAGCCGGTCGACAAATTGGGGGTTGACACGAACATGTGTTCGACTAGAGTGGGCCGTGACTTCCCCTCGCAGACTTCTGCTTCGAGCAGGCTTCGAGAGGAAGGTGTGGTGCCCGGGATCCGTCAGCTCGCCGATGCGCTGTGCGGCGCTCTCGCTGCGTTCGAGCCCGGCCGGTACTCGGGACAGGACTGCGCGGCGCTGGCGGAACGCTTGGCCCGCGCGGCGAAGGTCTGCGACACCGCGAGCGCCCGGGCAGCGGCGGGCGCCGCGGAGTGCGGCGCGCATCGGGAGCGGGGGGACGCCTCGCCCGCTGACTGGTTGGCGCGAGCCGGTGGGTCCTCAACCGGCGAAGCGAAAGCCGCGCTGGAGACGGTGAAGGCACTCGACGCGTGTCCGGCCACGAAGAACGCGC